>NZ_NTVM01000028.1:139752-186866 GCF_002558005.1 Bacillus sp. AFS012607 | reverse complement strand
AATTACTTCCACTTCTTCTGGCTCTTCTGTTTCTGTAATTACTTCCACTTCTTCTGGCTCTTCTGGTATTTCCACAATGATTGTTTCTGCAAGTTTTTCTTCTGCTTTGACAATCACTGATTCTTCTGGAGCTTGCTTTTCCACTTCAATAGTAGGTTGTTTTATTTCTGTATTACGTTTAATTTCTTCTGATAATATTGTATCCTCGTGCTCTACTTTAGAAGCCACTAATTCTTCTTGTAGATTGTTTTCGTTTAACACCACTACATCTTTTTCTAGCTTAGCACTTTCCATCTGCTCAGCTACTGTTTTATGAAGTAATTCATCCGCTGAAACTTCCTGCGGTGTACTCATTCCTTGAATCACTTCTTTTTCTTCTACTAAAGGCTCTTGGCGTTCGATTTCATAACCGTTTTTCTCTAGCCATTGATCAACAACTGATTTTTCTTGCTTTTTATCCTGTTGACCAACCGATTCATGACTAGGCGAAGAAGACGTTGCTTGCCCTTCTGAGAAATCTGATAATGTATATCCTTTTTTCTCTAACCATGCATCAACAACTGCTTTGCCCTCTACAGATATTTCAAGATCTTCTCTTTCTTTTACTTCCTCCTGCTTTTCAACCTTTTTCTCTACTGAAGGACGATTATATCCATAAATTGGCGAAATCATTTCTGTTGGACGAAATGGTCTACGGTTACTCTCTTGCGAAGGTGCAGATGCCTTTTTAACGACAGCCTCTCGCACCGGTTCATATTGTACTTCCGGTTCTTCATATGTAGAAACTACCTTTTCCACATACGGTCGTCTGCTTCTTTCCACCTGTATTCCTCTTTGAGCAGTCGGTTCTTCATATGTTACTCCTTGAACAGGTTGTTCTTCGAAGTGATCTACTTCTCTTTCATCCTCTTCATCGAACCCATTATCCGGTACTAAAGGAAAACGGCATTTACCTGCATTCCTACTTGCCATTTGTGCTTCTCTTGCTTCAGTGTAGTGGTTTACACGAGGAATTTTCGGCTGACTTTCAATTTGCTTTTGTACTTCTTTATTCAACGCTGTTTGTTCTTCCTCTTTGTTAAACAACTTTTTCATCCAATCTAACATGCTTACCACTCTTTCTACTAAATAGTAACATCCTTTATTGTATCAGCATTCGGCAAAAAGTGCAGGTAAAATTAAGCATGTCATATTTATCCACAATATTCTAATTTACGAGTGTTTCATATGGAAAAACGCAGCCTTTCATGTAAGACTGCGCT
This sequence comes from Bacillus sp. AFS012607, assembly GCF_002558005.1. Taxonomy (NCBI): domain Bacteria; kingdom Bacillati; phylum Bacillota; class Bacilli; order Caryophanales; family Bacillaceae; genus Bacillus; species Bacillus sp. AFS012607. Next base: position 185,604 of record NZ_NTVM01000028.1, on the reverse strand, counting down.
TAAGCTTTACGCTTCCGATATGCATCTATACTATCCGTTACACTTTGCAATAAAGAATTTACATACTGCGGGTCAGATAATTTTTTATCTTCTTCAAGATTTGACATAAACCCAAGTTCTAATAGTACACCAGGTACTTTGGACCAATTAAATCCAGAAAGATCATCCCTGAATTTAATTCCATTTACTTTCACTTGCTGGTTCTCCCTCATTTTATTTACAATCATTTGAGAGATTTGAAGGCTTTCCGCATAAATCTCTTTCGTATGCGGACTGTCTTCTGCTGGCGTCAATACAGCAAATCCACTTTGGTTTGGATTTTCAGAACCATCTGCATGAAGACGTAAAAATAAATTTGCCTTATGATTGTTTGCGAATGTCGCCCGTTCTTTATTACTTATATCAACGTCTTGTGACGTTCTCGTCATTAATACTTGCATTCCCTTCGCTTCTAACTTTTCTTTTAATACGAAAGCCATTTCTAATACAAGTACGGCCTCTCTTTTTTTCGTCACAACACCAGTTGTACCATCTGTGACTTTATATTTTTGTGTTGTTGCCCCTGGCCCAATCGGCTCTAAATTTAAATTCGCTTTTTGTTGATGCCCTGGATCAATAACGACGAGAAACTTCTCTTGTTTTTCATTACTCTCTACTTTTTGTTCATTATTTTGCATTGGTTGCTCAGTTGGCAGCACCGGTGTAGTTTCCTCTATCTTTTCTTCAGTCGGCACTTCCTCCTGCTTATGCTCCACTTGCTCATTCGTTTTAATTGCTTGCGATTCTTCGTTCTTTTCTTGTTCTTGCTGCTTTTCTACCGGTGCGTCTTCTTTGGTATCTTTTCTTTTCTCTTGTATAGAAGATGTAGTTTCTTTTTTCGGCTGCTCTTGTGAACAACCAGCCATATATATTCCAATGAATGCAATCATGCTCATTATTTTTATATACTTCATACTTCTCTCCCATCACTTTGCACCGGATTCAAAGTTTTTCTTATAATTGCCCTATAATCTCATCCATATTTCCAATATAAACAGGATGCCACGTTTCTGTACCACGCTCTGCAGTATAAACCGGATAAGCGTTATCATCTATATTTACGAAAACTGGATCACCCATATCCGTTTCATATCCAATTGCAATCCATCCTTCTTGCCACTTTCCGTTTTCTTCACTTATTAATGAATTTTTATGTTTATCATATCGGTAACCGATTTGTCCTTTTTCTAATTCACTTTCACTAAACACATATATTTCATAAGTACCTAGCTCAACATCTTGCTGTTTTGAAGTTTCAATTCGTTTTAGAAGTTCTGCGATTTTTGGTTGTTGTTTCATACGTCTATCCCCTTCTATTTTTCTAAATTTTAACTAGTTTGTTTATAAAATACAATATAGATTTTAAGAAAAAAGGTGACATTCTTATCATATTTACGATTTTTTGAGTATATCTATCACAACTCTCAATATATCAACGATTCAACAAGAAATTTCGACTTACCGATAAAGAATGACAAAAAGAAAAGAGAGGCTGTCCAAAAGGACAACCTCTCTTTTCTTATATCAATTAAAATTTAAACTCTTGTCCAACTTCAAAGCTATCTTCTAATACAAGAATACCTTTTTCTTGTGGAGCGTCTGGAAGCTCTAATTCACGTGCAGAGCAGATCATTCCAGAAGAAGGAACACCGCGAAGTTCAGCCGGTTTAATTAACATACCGCTTGGCATTACAGCGCCGATTTTCGCAACGACAACTTTTTGTCCTGCATCAACGTTTGGTGCACCACATACGATTTGTAATGTTTCTGTACCGATTTCTACTTTACAGATGTTTAGCTTATCAGCATTTGGATGTTTCTCTTTTTCAGCTACATAGCCTACAACAAATTTCGGAGAAAGATCTGCTTCTACTGTTTCTTCAAAGCCATTCTTCGCTAAAACTTCGTTGATTTTCTCTACAAGCTCTTTCGTTAATGTAAGGTTTCCTGTTTCTGTTACTTCTAAATAAGAAGATGCATTAAAGATGTTGAATCCTGCTGTTATATTGCTTTCACGATCGTATACGCGTGCAACATCTCCTTTGCGATCAAAAGTACGGTTCTCTAAAGTAATATCTTGTAAGGCAACAATTAAAGTGTCACCAATTCCTTCAAGGTTGTAAAAAACGTTCACTTCGTTCATCCTTTCTCTTTTCCATCTGTCTTCTTCCGATTTTTCGCTAAAATAAAGATTGGTTCAAATTCTCCATCTTCATATACGAATGAAAGTGATGTAATCGGAACATGCCCTTCGGCAAAAAATTTCATTGTCATTTGTGCAATAATATCATAACCGATTTCGTTGACGATATCAGCAATAATTAATACATCTTGGTGAGGAACAGCAACAACCATGTCACCAGAAATCTTTTCACGCATCGATTGTAGTAACGATTCGTTTAAAATACGAGTCGCGTCATACCCATCATTTGTGTTTAAAAAGTAGAATGTATTACCCGCTACTGTGTCTTGTTTAAATTCATAACCTAATGAGCGTGCGTTGAATAATGCCATTTCACGCACTTGCTGTTCTGTAAGTTCTAATTTTTGTAACAGACGTTCATCAATTAGTCGATACGTTTTATTCGAATCTAACGCATAGTAAATACGTGTTTCCGCCGTATGATCCGTCATAATAAACGGATTTCCTTCTTCTGCTTGTTTCGGGAAAGAAGTAGAACGAATAACAGGTAAAATTTTTGCTCCGCTATTTTCTTCTTTATGCATCGCAATTAGCGCTTCTTGTACGTAATAAGCAACTTCTTCAATTGCCTTTTCTTTGTTCACTTCCCATTTTGCTACAACTCCTGGAAGTGATACGTTAATACCTTTTTTCGAGTCTTTCTGTTCTATACGTAGAACCTCTTTCTCGCTATCATACTGAAAGTCCCACTCTGGACGAGATAATTTCTTCATTAACTCGTCTTTCATCTTTTTACTTGTCATCTTCATCTCTTTTTCCTCCCTTCCAAAAAAATAACCTCCCCCGCGAAGGTAGAGGTTGTTTTACAATTCAATTGGCAAATTGCCTTATTTTAAACCTTCAATGAACTCTTCGATTTGTTCTTGTGTTTTACGATCTTTGTTTACATAGCGACCAGTTTCTTCACCTTTATTGTACGCTACAAAGCTCGGAATGCCAAATACGTCTAATTTTACACATAGATCAATAAACTCATCACGATCTACATAGTAAAATGAGAAATCACTATATTTCTCTTCTACTTCTGGCATAAATGGGTCTACAAAACGGCAGTCTGGGCACCATTCTGCTGAGAACATAAAGACTACATTCTCTTCATTTTTTAATTGTTGGAATTGCTCCATGCTTTCTAATGACTTCATCTATATTTCCTCCTCTAACGAGTGCATTTTTCATGTTATAATCTTTCTTTTATACTACCATACATCGCGCATGGTGCAAGGTTTATGCTTGCTTTTTGTCATACTTATATTGCCCAACAAGTAACTTAACAACGTGTACAAATAATTCCGTGCGGTCGACATAATCATCTGTAAAAATACCAATCGCTCCTTCGTGACTACGAATATCTTTTCTATGTACAAACTCTTCCATCACTTCGCTTAATTCTTTACCATCTTCAAGAGGTGCTAAAAAATCGTCTGGTAACGTAATACGCGCTCCTCCGGCCACAAATACTTTCCCATCACTTGTTGCTAGCGCGCCCCAGTTACACATAAATAAACCGTGCTCCGTTTTCATCACACCGCCTTCTAGCCCAATACCAATTGGAGCTTCTCCTTCCTCTAGCGCTCGCTTCGCTCTATTAATCGCTCCTTGCATCGTCTCTTCATCTGAAAACGGCTGATTTGCTACTCCTGAAGGAACAGAGAGAGATGTAATTGTAGCATCTTTCCAAACCTTCTCCACAGCACCAACTTTCGTTTTATTCTTCGATCCAACTACTACTTTCATTTCGTTCACCTCTATAAAAATTCATCATTCTATTCTAATATCCGCATCAGATACGAATTAAGTATCAACCACTACCACATATCACCAAGTCATCTATTCAGCCTAAAAAAGAAGGTTTTTTCTAGCAACATTACCGTCTTCGAAAACAAAAACAGCCTTCCTCTCACTTCCTACTTGGAGTCTTCATACATCATTCGAACACCAATTAAGCACTGACCGCTCCCAATCATCGCTGGGTCATCTATTCAACCTAAAAAAAGAAGGGTTTTTCGCCCTTCTTCTCTACGCGTTATTCTTAATTGTCTCTAACGTCGTTTTATCTGTTGTTCTTACAAGCTTCGTAATTAATTCTTTCGCCGCTGCATAATCATCAACATGTAAAATTGAAGCATGTGTATGAATGTAGCGTGCACAAACACCAATTACTGCTGATGGGATACCAGAGTTACTTGTATGTACACGGCCCGCATCTGTACCACCTTGTGAAATAAAGTATTGGTACGGAATATTGTTTGTTTCTGCTGTATCTAAAATGAATTCGCGCATTCCTCTATGTGTTACCATCGTGCGATCGTAAATACGAAGAAGAGCACCTTTTCCTAATTGACCGAACTGCGTTTTGTCACCAGATGCATCGTTTGCTGGACTTGCATCAAGCGCATAGAAAATGTCTGGTTGAATCATATTTGCAGCTGTTTGCGCTCCGCGAAGGCCTACTTCTTCTTGTACAGTAGCACCAGAATATAATGTATTTGGTAATGTTTCATCTTTTAATTCTTTTAACAATTCGATTGCAAGACCACATCCGTAACGATTGTCCCAAGCTTTCGCCATAATTTTCTTCTCATTTGCCATCGGTGTGAATGGGCAAATCGGCACGATTTGTTGTCCTGGTTTTACACCAATTTCAATCGCATCTTCATAACTATCTGCACCTATATCAATTAACATATTTTTTATATCCATCGGTTTTGCACGTTGCGCGTCACTTAATAAATGAGGAGGAATAGAACCAACAACCCCAATAACAGGACCATTCTTCGTCATAACTTGTACACGCTGTGCTAATAAAACTTGGCTCCACCAGCCGCCTAACGTTTGAAAACGAAGCATTCCGTTTTTCGTAATTTGCGTAACCATGAAACCTACTTCATCCATATGACCTGCTACAAGAACACGCGGGCCAGTTTCGTCCCCTTTTTTCAGACCAAATACGCTACCTAAACCGTCTTGTACAATTTCATCCGCATATTTGCTTAATTCTTGTTTCATAAAACGGCGTACATCATGTTCAAAACCTGATGCCCCCTGTAATTCTGTTAACGTACGAAATAATTGTAATGTCTCTTTATTCACGAAGTCCCCTTCTTTCAAACCTTAGTAGAATACCTCTTTTATTGTAACGAAATTTTCGAAATGTTTCTAGTTTCTTCTTTTTTAACTGTATTTGCTTTATAATTATTATTGGTACACTATTTTTATTTTATAGAATTGAGGTGAATATATGAGTTGGAAAGGTTTAGTAGCAGGTCTTGGCGTTGGGTTCGCAGCTGGTTATCTCGTTGCAAACAAAGTACAAGAACAATCCCATATTTCTTCAGAAAAAGCATTGAAAATGGTGAAACAAGCATTAAGTCATAAAGGTGAAATTACTGGCTCTTGGGTACATATGGTTCCAGAGACATTTGAAAAATATGATGTCGCATATGAAGTTTATCGCGGCGGTCTTACAACAATGTTAGATGATATACAAGAACGATTTGAATTTTTAGTTGATGCTAAAACAGGTACTGTTTTAGAAGTTATAGCAGCATAAAAAGGAGGGTTCCCATTAGGTGAACCTCTTATTTTTTTGAAATTGTGGGTATTGATTAAAATTATATCAGCGATTTTCCGAATATATCGACTTACCGACAAAATCCGATAATAAAAAAGAAGCTGCTCCAACAAATATGATGGAACAATCTCCTCTTTTTAAGCTTCTATACTCGTTTTCCGTTCTATTTTTTCTACAATATGTCCTTCCTCATTCCACTTCACAGCACGATAATATGCGTCATGATAAAACGTAAACCACGCCTCTTTTTCAGCACCATACTTCATCCACTTTTGCTTATTTTCAATCGAAGTCATCGGATAATCATCGTATGCCATTACCCATAATACATTTTGATGCGCGTGTGTCGGCAATAGGTCTGCTAAATGTAGCATCGTTTCTCCTTGACTCTCCAAAGCGATAACTGCATGTCCATCGCTATGACCACCGGTATGCGTCATCTTGATTTCATCTGTAATTTCTATTTCTTGCTGGAACGTAACAACTTGATCTACAATTGGCTCCCAATTTTCCTTCCAATATGTATTACGTGATCTAATGTTTGGATTCCTCATTTCATTCCACTCTGTTTCACTTACGTAAACTTTCGCATTTGGAAATGCCGGTACAAGGTGATCATCTTCCCATTTTGTTAGACCAGATGCATGATCAAAATGAAGGTGTGTCATTAAAACATATTGAATATCTTCAGGCTTTAATCCCTGTTTTTCTAACGATTCATAAACCGATGATTCTTCTGTTACACCTTGATTTCGTTTCATCTTCTCATTCAACTTACCGTTTCCTATTCCTGAATCAATGAGCATATTTCCATCTTTCGTTTGTAAAAGTAACGGATCTGTTCGTAAGTAAATATGATTTGTGTCATTATGTTTATATTTACGTGACCAAAGTACTTTCGGCACAACACCAAACATTGCGCCTCCATCTAAATGTGTATTTCCGCCTTTTAACCACGTTACTTTTATATCTCCAATTTGTAACTGTTCCATTACACATCCCCCTTTTAATTAATCTTAACATAAAATTCTGATTATTTTAGGCATAAAAAAACCTATGCATTACTGCATAGGCTCTGTACGATATTTTGCTTCAACTCGGTAAATACGATGACCCTTACTAGAGAATTTCTCTTCGTATTCAGTCATGATGTTACCTTCAAAGTCGCTGTTATGAAGATCTAAGCTTAAGTACGTTAGTAACATACCATACTCAGCCATACTCATAAGAGAATATTCAAATAAACCTTGGTTATCTGTTTTAAAATGAATTTCTCCGCCTTCTACTAACACTTCTTCATAATTACGTAAAAACGTTTTATACGTTAAACGACGCTTCGTATGACGCTTCTTTGGCCATGGATCTGAGAAGTTTAAATAAACGCGATCAATCTCACCTTTTGCAAAGAAAACTGTTAAATCTTCAGCATCTTTATTAATTAACTTTAAGTTCGGCACTTCTTCTTCAATTAATTTATCAAGTGCATCTACAACAACACTTGTGAATTTTTCAATTCCAATATAATTAATATGTGGATTCGCTTTTGCCATATCATACATAAAGCGGCCACGACCTGTACCTACTTCAATATGAATTGGTTGTTCATTTCCAAATACTTCTTTCCAGTTACCAGCGCGCTCCTCTGGGTTTCCGATTACGATATGTGAATACTCGTTAATTCGATCCATTGCATATGGTTTATGTCTTAAACGCATAGATGTCTCCCTCTCTTTACAAAACTATTTTAAAGGAATAATTCCTTATTTCTTTTTTTAATTAATCTACCAAACAAAAAACCAAGTACGTACGAGCACTCGGTCCGTTTCTTTCAAGTATAAGATGTACCATTTTGATAAAAACTACATACAGCATTAAACATTCCATGACGAAACAGCTTTTTCTCTTACATTTGAAGAGAAAAACAATCGAAAGGATGATCCGTTCATGCCAATTAATCAACAACATCAATTAGAAGTGCTGAAAGATATTTTAGTCAACCACCAAAGTGATTGCTGCGGGACAGTTTCAGAATGCGAGCAATTAGAGCGCCTCATTCAATCGTTACTCGCAAACGATAATATAAGTAGTGACGCTAAAACAATGCTAAACGATGTATATTCTTATAGTCAATCGGGTAAATCTTCCTCTAATTTGGACAACCATATTTCCAATAATCAAGAACAACTTACTCAGTGGATTGCTGGAATGGACAATTTTTCTTAAGTATTATTCTGAAGCAAGTAGTTGCTGTAAATATTGATGCCAATATTCAGCTTCTGCTTGCTGTTTTTTTGTTGTATGCCATTGAATAGACAAAATCGTTTGTGCTATCACATACCATCTCATACGCCTAAGCAGCGATTCATCCATTTCAATATCATAAAAACCGAGCCACTCACTCCACTCCTGGCGCGGAATGTACCAATATAATAACATACCAAGGTCTAGAGCCGGGTCAGCAATTACAGCTCCATCCCAATCAATTAAAAACAACTCATCTTCATCCGACAATATCCAATTGTTATGGTTTACATCACAATGGCATACAACAAATTCATTGTATTCAATAGCTTTTAATGAACCCATTAAATATTGAAGGCCTTGCTGAATTGTTTCATCATCCCTTATATCTCCTCTTAAAACGAGTTGCAGTTGTTGTAATAACTCTTGTGCGTGAAGCGGCTGCTTCCCAAGTCTTTGAATCATCTGTACAAGCGCTTTAGAGGAGTGTATTTTCTTCAAAAGTTTCGCAACACGTTCTAGTTTCATATCCTCTGGCTCTAGCTTCTGTCCCGGAAGCCATTTTTGAGCAGAAATTACATCACCATTCGTTACCCTTCTTGTCCAAAGTAATTTTGGAACAATTCCTTCTGCTGACAATACCGCTAAAAAGGGCGATGTATTCCGCTTTAAAAATAACTTCTGTTGTCCGTTTTGCGCAATATATGCATCGCCCGTTACTCCACCAGCCGGTACAAGACTCCACTCTTTTCCTAATAATTGTTCCAACCATTCCATATTCATTACCCGTTAACAAATCCTTATCTTTTATAGTTATGAAAAGAAAAACCGCAACATTTCTAAACATGTTGTGGATTCATATATTTTACTGTAAATGAAAAGAAAAATTAGCCTAGGCCAAAAATCCTCTATTTTATTTTACAAAACCTGTCATAGAATGACAACTTATCAAAATCGTCACCTTTGTCAATTCTACATTTATTACATTCTCATCGTCAAGTAGCGATTTGTCACATTATCGTCAATATATACGTGCTAATTGGAGCGAGCCTAAGTTCCTTTCCTCTAAATGAAGAAATTGGATCTATTTTCGCTTCGTTTTCGTTTACTAACACATGCCACGTTTCTTCTTTCGGAAGTTGCACCGTTTTAGCTTCTAAACCGCTATTAAATAAAACGACAATCTCTTTCCACGGTCCAAACGATTTTACATTTTGCAGGTGGTATGCAAGTACTTCTGTAGATGTTTGTAAAAAAGTCATATGTTTTTTTATAAGGTCTGCGTTTTGTAATCGGAATGCCCCATGCTCTTTACGAATCGCAATTAAACCTTTTATATAGTTAACAGTCTCTATCTCTTTCTCTTTTTGATCCCAATCTAATTGATTGATCTCATCATTTGCATTATAACTATTTTCATTTCCTTTCTTCGTACGATAAAACTCTTGTCCTGCATGTAAGAAAGGAATGCCTTGTGAAAGAATAACCATTGCGCTCGCTAGCAGGTGACGTTTTTTCAAAATCGCTTCTGATTCTTCATTACTGCGCACTAGTTTATCCCACATCGTCATATTATCATGACATTCTACATAATTAATGCTTTGCGCCGGCTCTAGAAACAGCCCTGTTTCTTTCATACTTAAAAGACTTCCTGCTGCAATATACTGCAAATGATTACAGTCTACAGACCCACCAAATGCAAAACCACGCTTGTTTATATGAAATGTACTCCCTTTTATCCCATCACGAAATTGATCATTAAACTGCGCAATATGCGGCATGTTCTTCGCATTATTTAACGTTGCTTTTTCTTTGGCAGGAAGTGGTGTTTGTAAATCCCATCCTTCTCCTAATAATAAAGCATCTCGTTTTATGTTTCGTACTTCTTTTTCTATCACATTCATTGTATCAACATCTAAAATTCCCATTAAGTCGAATCGGAATCCATCGACATTGTATTCAGTAAGCCAATATAAAATAGACTCTACAATGAATTTCCTCATCATTTTCCGTTCAGACGCTATATCATTTCCGACTCCCGTCCCATTAGAAGGCATACCATCTTCACCATGACGAAAATAATAGCCTGGAACAAGCTTTTCAAATGATGATAGCTCTCTTTCATAAACATGATTATATACAACATCTATGATCACCCTAATACCTTGTTCATGAAATGTTTCAATTAGTTGTTTGCACTCAACTATCCTGTTATACGGATCAGAGGGATTTGTAGCATAAAATCCTGTTGGTGCATTGTAATATAATGGATTATACCCCCAATTATAGGCGGACGAAGGATTCGCCTCATCTACACCACCGAAACAATATAAAGGTAATAGTTCAACATGTGTAACACCTAAATCTTTTATATGAGACAACCCTGTTAACGTCCCGTTCCGTCCCGTTGTTCCCTCTTCCATCAATCCTTTATATGTTCCCTTTTGACTCACTCCACTATTTTGATGTATAGTCGCATCACGAATATGCAGTTCATACAATATGGCATCTGTCATTGATTGTAATGGTGGTAATCCCTCTCGTCTTGTTACACTCGTTTTTTCTAAATCGATAACAACACCGTGTTTGCCGTTTACCGTCACCGACTTTGCATAAGGATCCACAGCTTCGTTCCATATTAAATTAATACAAACAAGAAATGTATAGCATGCTCCGTCTAAATCTCCTTGTAATGTTTGAATCCAAACTCCGTTTTCTTCTCTGTACATTTCATGATCGGTATATTCTTTATCACTCTTATAAATTCTTACTTTCGCAAGCCTTGCGGTTGGAGCCCATACTTTAAATGTCGTTTCTTCTTTTTGATACACAGCACCTAAATCTGTACCTTCGTAATAATACTTTTCATCGAAAATTGTTGTTCGAATAACAGCACCTATTTGTAAATCCGTTTCTTCATTCCGTTCATCTCGTACTGTATAATACTTCCCCACATCTAGCGGCTCTTCTATAAAGCACTCATACTTCGTTGCATCTGGAAGTGCAATAGTATGAGCAATCGGTAAATCTTTCACATTACTTCCTTCTTGCAAACGAAATGTCCGACTTGTTCCATACGCATGTGGGAGCAAAATTGTAATTTTATTCATTTCATCTAAATAGGCATCAAATGGACGTTTTACTTTCAACATAAAAAAATCACCATCATTCTCAAAGTTAAAATAAAGTGAAACTTTAATGAGCGAGAAAATTTTCCCATCCTCACTTATTATTAGCCTTCACCAATCAGGCGAGATAAAATGAGCTGCAAATGATAAGGCTTTTCTTATCAACAAGACTCTATACAGTAACTCCATTCTTCTCTATAGTATATTCACCTGCATAAAAAACGTTTTCAACATTCTATTTTTGTAATTTTATTTCAGCAATCGATTTATACTTCGGGGTTTCTTTCACGTGGGATTCGTATAAAGTAATTGTATCTGCTTGAAATGATATTTCAGGCCCTTCTTTTATACTTTCTAAATGAAACTTTTCTTCTCCTATCCATTTACGAGCAACAGTAATATGTGGATGATACGGGCGTGTTTCTAGAGAAAAACCATTTTCTTCACAAATGGCATGTACTTGCTTTTGTAACTGAAACAAATCATGATTCTCACTTACCTTCGCCCAAAGAATACGGGGCTGATCTTCCCTACCAAACGTTGAAAAACCTTGTAACGTGAACGATAGTTCTTTTGTTTTTATAAGTGTTTGTAATCCATTCTTTATCCCTTTTAACTGTTCTTCTGTCGCACCTCCTAAAAAGGAAAGGGTAATATGATAATCTTCCTTATGTACCCACGAGCGAAATGGTAATTTCTCATTCGTATCCTCTTTATAGTTAGACAGCACTTCTTTTATATGATTTGGTAACGTAATTGCGACAAAATAATGCCTATCCATGTACACCGTCTCCTTCTTTCTATTGTTGCTTTTCTTTCTTATCTCATTCAATTAAAAAGAAGCCGCCCTCTAAAGTAGAGAGCGGTCATTATTCATATATCGGCGATTAAAGTTTCACTTTACTTCGCTAATTCATGAATTGCTTGCGCATAAATTGCTGTTGCTTTTAATAAGTCTTCAATTTCAATGTACTCATCTTTTTGATGCGCAAGTTCTTCCTTTCCAGGGAATAGCGGTCCAAATGCCACACCAGCTTTTAATGAACGAGCATAAGTACCTCCGCCAATTGCTAATAGTTCTGCTTTTTCACCTGTTTGTTCTTCATATACACGTTGTAACGTACGAATTAATACGTGGTCTTTATCAACGTGATGCGGGCGTGAATTAGAATAGTCAGCTACTTCAAATCCATGCGTACCAACATACTCTTTCAACTTCGCAATTGTTTCTTCAAAGTTAGTTGTAACTGGGTAACGTACGTTTAGCCCTAAGTTACCACCGTTTTCTTTCGTATAAGAAAGGCGACCAACATTCACTGTTAACGGACCGCTAATTTCATCTTTATAAGCAATAGTAGCTTTTTCACCCAAAATATCACCAGTAAATGTTTCTGTTGCAAATGTCGCAAATGCAGTTGCTTTTCCATCAAGTGAAACTGTAGTCAAGAAGTTTGCTAATAATAAACCTGCATTTTCTCCTTTTTCAGGAGTAGATCCGTGCGCTGAAATTCCTTTTATTTGCAACGTCACTGTATTACCTTCTATAGTCGATTCCCCTATTTTTTTAGCAGTTTGTAAATACTCTTCATATGCTACTGTAAGTGCATTTACATCTTCTCCTGTAATAACCGCTTCTGCAAAATCAGGAACCATATTTAAACGTCGCCCTGAATCAAATGAAACAAGTTCATATGTACCTTTTTTCTCTTCACTACCATTTTGCACAACTTGTATATCAGAAATTCCTTTTTCTGCATTAATAATTGGAAAATCTGCATCTGGTGCAAAACCGATTGTTGGCATTTCTTCGTTTTTAAAGTAGTGATCTACACATTTCCAATTGCTTTCTTCATCTGTTCCTATAATCATACGAACACGTTTTGAAAGAGGTAAGCCTAATTCTTTCACAATTTTCATCGCATAATATGCTGCCATCGTTGGGCCTTTATCGTCAATTGCACCACGTGCAAAAATCTTTCCATCGCGAATATCCGCACTATATGCGGGAGTCGTCCAGCCATCTCCTTCTGGTACAACATCAACGTGACAAAGAATACCTACTAATTCTTCTCCTTGTCCCATTTCAAGATGACCTGCATATCCTTCTAAATTTTTAGAAGCAAAACCTTCAGCTTCTCCTTTATGTAACATGAAAGATAGCGCTTTTTCTACCCCTTCACCGAATGGTGCGCCCTCTTTCGCCGATTCTTCTTCCCATACACTTTTAATTTGTAAAAATTGTTGTGTATCACGAATTAAATCATCTTTTCGTTTTGCAACTTCTTCTGTCCAATTAATCGCTGACATCACGCATCCATCCTTCACTATATTATCTCTTTCATCATAGCAAACCGAAATCCCTTATGCCATACACGAAAACTAAATACCGAACAATTGTAATATTTCAGACATTTCTTATTAGTTTTTCTTTTATTTTTTCAAAAAAATTTGCAGGAATTTGGCGTTTTACGTAGAATTTTATGTGTTAGTTGACTGACCATATATACAATGTCAACTACCAATATTTTTCTATATGAATTTTTGTTAAACTTTTGTAAAATTTAAGTAGATTAAAGCATGAATTTTATCATGTAGAGTACAATGGTAGTAACGACCTTCTTTCCTGAATGGGGTCAAAAAAACTAGTAGAGGAGTGGTTTTCTCTTGAAACCTACAACTACTCGTATGCTAACACGCATTAAATCAATTTATATGTACATCAATGAAAACGGAACGGTAACGACGAAAGACCTTGTAGATGAGTTCGGGATCACACCGCGAACGATACAACGTGATCTAAATGTGTTGCAGTTTAATGAACTCGTGTATAGCCCTTGCCGCGGTAAGTGGACAACAACAGGAAAGAAAGTGAGAATGACCTCATAACAAAAAATAATTGTATGTAAATAAATACATACCCCTTTCTAACTATTAGAAAGGGGTCTTTTCTGCGCCTAAAAGGTACTACTTTTCAGTATCTACTTGATATGTTTTTAACATTTCTACTTCTTCATCTGTTAGCTCTCGGTATTGTCCAAGTTCTAGTTCTTCATCTAATACTAACGGACCCATCTCCGTTCTCTTTAGGTAGACTACTTTTTTCCCTACCGCTTCAAACATACGCTTCACTTGATGGAATTTCCCTTCTGTAATCACAAGCTCAATTTCGGAAATATCATCGCTTTTCAATATTGTAAGCGTACCTGGTTTTGTTTCATAGCCATCGTCTAAGATAACACCTTTAGCAAACTCTTTTACATCCTCTTCTGTTACTACTCCTGCAACGTGTGCATAATATTTTTTCGGCACATGCTTTTTCGGAGATAATAATTGATGTGATAACTTCCCATCATTTGTTATCAATAAGAAACCTTCCGTATCGATATCAAGTCGTCCAACTGGGAACGGATCAAAGATTGCATCTTCTAATTCTAATAAATCTATTACTGTTTCATGATTATCATCTTCCGTCGCTGAAATAACACCTTGTGGTTTATGCATCATTAAGTAAACAAACTCTTTGTATTCCACAACTTCACCGTGAATCATAACTTCTTGCTCTTCTACATTTACATGAACTTTCGCATCTTTTACTGGCGTTCCATCAATTTTCACAACGCCATCTTTCAATAATTTCTTTACTTCTTTTCTACTTCCATATCCCATATTCGCTAATAATTTATCTAATCTCACGCTTTTCACCTTCTTTATTTATCATAGAAAAGGGGACGTAATTACGCCCCTCTTGATTTCAACTTTATTTTAAATCTACTACCAAGTTTACGTTGAATTTTATCTAATGCTTCTCCGCCAAATACTCTTTCAAGTACTCCTGTGCGAATTGCTAACAATCCGTAAACAAGACCACCAATACCTGCACAAATCGCAACTGTTATAAGAGCACCAATACGGCCATCAGGCGAAATCATGAAGGATAGAAGCCATTGTGATAGTTTTACAGCAACGACCATTATAAGTGTCAGTACTGCAATTTGGAATGTTCTTTTATATACAACACCGAATGAATAGTGTGCGTATTTTTTAATTTGTCGATTTGTATACCAAACAGAAGCTAAGAAACCAACTGCGGTCGCTAGAATTGCTCCTACTGTACCGAAATAACGAATAAAGATTACGTTACATACAAATTTCAAAATAACACCCATAATAAGCGCGACAATTGCATGCTTTTGCTGATTAATCCCTTGAAGAATTGCCGCTGTTACTGTAAATAAAGCAAATAACAATGCAACTGGTGCATACCACATTAATACTTGTCCACCTAATGGATCTGAGTCATAGAAAGCAGTGTAAATTGGATATGCAAGTGTTGAAATACCGATAACTGCTGGCAATGTTAAAAACATATTTGCCTGGAATGTTTGTGTAATTTGTAATTTCAAATAGCGGTATTGTTTTTCAGTAAATGATTTTGTAATTGCTGGTACAAGCGTTAAACTAAACGCTGTTGCAAGTGATACAGGAATCATAATTAACTTATGCGTCCACATTGTGAAAATACCCAGCGCTCGCTCTGCGATATCACCTTGACCAATCGCCTGCATAATTGAGTTAAATGTCAATGTATCAATTTGTTGATATAAAGGAATTGTTAACCCAATTACAACGTAAGGAATCGCATATGCGAATAACTCTTTAAACAATTGAACAGTACTTACTGTTGATTCTGGTACAGTTTGTTCAATTAAATATTGATCCAAATATTTTTTACGTTTTAACCAGTACCAAATTAACACACCGAGTGCTCCAACCGCTGAAACGAACGCAGCAAATGTCGCTACTCCAACTGCTGTTGCAACTGTACCGCCAAGTACTTTAATAACGATAAAACTACCTGCTAATAAAAAGACGATACGAATAATTTGTTCAATAATTTGTGAAACGGTAGTTGGTCCCATAGACTGGTGACCTTGGAAATAACCACGAATTAAACTCGCTGCTGGTACAACAATAAGTGCGAAACTTACAAGACGAATGATCGTCGTAACTTCTCCTACATTATTGTGTATACTTTGTTTACCAAGCATCGCTTCTGCAAACAACGGTGCCGTCATGTACAGTACTAGGAACGAAAGAACTCCTGTTACTATCATCATAACCATTCCCGAGCGGAACATTCTCCGGCTCGTTTTATAATCGCCAAGCGCATTATATTTGGAAACAAATTTTGAAACAGCAAGCGGCACACCTGCCGTTGCGATACTTAAAAAGATCGTATATGGAATGTATCCATATGTATAGAGCGTTCCGCCTTCTGTACCTACTAATGCATGAAACGGGAAGACGTAAATCATGCCTAAGAACTTTACTAAAAATGTCCCTAGCGTAACAATAAGCGTTCCGCGCAGAAATTTCGAATCGGACATACAAAAATCCTCCTACATCTACATAAAATGAAACTTTAATCAGTGGGGTGTTCTTCTCCACTGATTATTAGTTGAACCATTCGAGCATTTACAGGCTAACAGACTCCCTATTTACTTCTCCTAAATCTTGAGGTTTTAGTCTTATCGCCTACAAATAGCAGGATAGTGCTGAACTCTAACTTTTGTATTGTACCACAATTCTCTCATTAAGCAGTACTTCACTCTATTTTTCTTTTAACGGAAAACATGCTATTCTTTTAGGCAGGAAATGTAGAAAATGAGGTCGATATATTATGCATTATGATGTTATTGTCATCGGCGGCGGTCCTTCTGGGCTAATGGCTGCAATTGGTGCTGCAGAAGAAGGCGCAAATGTCCTGCTTCTTGATAAAGGAAATAAACTTGGGCGTAAACTTGCGATTTCTGGTGGCGGACGCTGTAACGTAACGAACCGTCTACCACTTGATGAAATTGTTAAACATATACCAGGAAACGGTCGCTTCTTATACAGCGCTTTTTCTCTTTTTAATAATGAAGATATTATTACATTCTTCGAAAATCTTGGTGTTAAATTGAAAGAAGAAGACCACGGTCGCATGTTCCCCGTGTCAAACAAAGCGCAATCTGTTGTAGATGCACTTTTAACACGATTAAAAGACTTAGGTGTAAAAATCCGTACAAATACGCCTGTTGAAACGATTGAATATGAAAATGGTCAAACGAAGGCAGTTGTACTGCAAACAGGCGAAGTGTTAGAAACAAATCACGTCGTTATCGCTGTTGGCGGAAAATCCGTTCCTCAAACTGGTTCCACTGGAGACGGATACGCTTGGGCTGAAAAAGCAGGTCATACAATTACAGAATTATTCCCAACAGAAGTACCTATCCTGTCAAACGAGCCGTTTATACGTGATCGCTCATTACAAGGTCTTGCTTTACGTGATATAAACTTAAGCGTATTAAACCCGAAAGGAAAAGCTATCATTTCTCACAAAATGGACATGCTCTTCACTCATTTCGGCCTATCTGGTCCTGCTGCTCTTCGCTGTAGTCAATTCGTCGTGAAAGCACTGAAAAAGTTTAAAACGAACACAATACAAATGAGTATTGATGCATTGCCAGAGGAAAATAGTGAGCAACTATTTCAGCGCATGCTGAAACAAATGAAAGAAGATCCGAAAAAAGGAATTAAAAACGTTTTAAAAGGTTATGTCCCTGAGCGTTACTTCCTATTCTTATTAGAAAAAAACGAAATTGACGGTAGTGAACAAGCTGGACAAGTTTCTCACGAAAAGATTCGTGCACTTGTGAAAGACTTTAAAGAGTTTACTGTGAATGTAAATGGTACGCAGTCAATTGAAAAAGCATTCGTTACTGGCGGAGGTGTATCCGTGAAAGAAATTAATCCGAAAGAAATGTCTTCTAAATTCACGAACGGCTTATATTTCTGCGGAGAAGTTCTTGATATCCACGGTTATACTGGTGGCTATAATATTACATCAGCCCTCGTTACTGGTAGAATTGCTGGAACGACAGCTGGAGAAAACGCGAAAATGCAATATTAAAAAAGAAACAGGGATTCCTGTTTCTTTTTTTAATATTGCCATGAAATCATTATCGGCGATTTCTCAAATATATCGACTTACCGACAAGAAGCGACAAACATCTGCTCCATGTAACTTTCCATTGCTTTTTTGTTGCTTTATATACCTTAGTACCTTTATATTTTATATTGTTGAATATTTAAAAAAGGGTAAGGGGAAAACAAATGAGAAAAAAAGTCATGATGTCTTTAATGTTAATGACGTTTCTTTCTGCGGTAGAAGGAACGATTGTTAGTACAGCAATCCCTCGTATAACGAGTGATTTGTCAGGCGTCGAACTTGTTAGTTGGGTATATGCAATTTATATGCTTGCAACAGCTGTTTCGACTCCAATATACGGAAAGCTCGCTGATTTATTCGGCCGTAAAAAAGTTTTACTGATCGGAGCTACAATCTTTTTAGTCGGTTCTGCACTTTGCGGAGTCGTTACATCGATGGAACAATTAATTTTCTTCCGCGCTCTTCAAGGTATCGGTGCTGGTGCTGTTATGCCAATCACAATGACGATAATTGGAGATTTATATAGCGAAGCGAAAGACCGCGCGAAAGCACAAGGTTGGATGAGTGCCGTTTGGGGTGTATCCGGTGTTATCGGACCGTTAGTAGGTGGATTTTTAGTTGATTCCCTTTCTTGGCGCTATATTTTCTTCTTAAACGTTCCATTTGGAATTATCGCTTGCTTAATGATTGCAATTTACTACAAAGAATCTATTAAGCCCGCTAAACACCATATCGATTATCTTGGTGCAACAGTTTTTTCATTAAGTACAATCGCTCTACTATATGCATTATTAACAGGTAGCAGTAAGCAAAACTGGGGAGACATGACAATTATCGGCCTATTAATCTTTGCCGCTATTTCATTCATTATTTTCTTGTTCATCGAGAAAAAATCTCCGGAACCATTAATTCCTTTAACACTTTTCTCTAACCGTACATTATCTACGATAAATATATTAACTCTTATTGCTGGCGCAATGATTATTAGTATTACAATGTACCTACCAATCTGGAGCCAAGGTGTATTAGGAAAAAACGCTACAGAAGCTGGACTTATTTTAATGCCAATCCCTGTTATGTGGACATTTGGCGCTATTTTCTCTGGTAACTTAGTAGGCAAATTAAAAACGAAACAAATCATTTTACTTGGGGCTAGCATTTTATCAGTCGCTACGTTCTTATTATTTACACTATCAACCAATTCACCATCGTTCCTTATTTATGTAGCAGTTGGATTATTCGGCTTAGGAATGGGGCTTGTGACACCGATTTACATGGTAACAATTCAAGCAGCAGTCCCAGCTCATACACGCGGAACAGCTGTTGGTTTAAACACATTTATTAATACATTTAGTCAAACGTTAGGTGCTGCAATATTCGGTACAATCTTCAATACGATGATTCACGCACGTGGTATTAAAAATCTTGATCTTGTATCTGGTGGACATGGCGGTACTACAGCAAACGTAGTAACCGAATCACAATCCGCATTAGCATCAAGCGTACACGTCATTTATATGAGCACTTTCGTATTAGCGGTATGTACATTAATTATCGCTTGGATTTTATTAAAGCCAGCTACACAAACAAGTGAGCAACAATAAAAAGGATGACCATTTTGGTCATCCTTTTTACATAACATCTACTCTTCATTCTCCACAATATGTTTCAGCATGGATAATTTATTATCCCAAAAACGTTCATAATACGAGAGCCACTGTTGTAATTCTTCTAATGGTTCTGGATGCAAACGATATATCTTCTCTCTTCCGCTTTTTCTTCCACTTACTAAATTCGCTTCCGAAAGAATATGAAGGTGCTTTACAACCGCAGTACGACTCATCGGGAAATGATCCGTTATTTTGGAAATCGGTAACTCTTTGTCACTTAATAACCGTATTACTTCTCGGCGGGTTGGATCAGCAATTGCTTGAAATACATCATATTTCGCTGCTGACGAGGACACTTAGCCTTCGACAACCTTTTTCAGTTTTTCATTTACAATCGCTACCCAACCACCGCTCATTCTATCGCGAATAATAGAGCTCTTCGCATTTGCTTTCGGAAGAATTTCATCAGGATGTTTCCAGCCGCCGTGAATTAACGTAAATTCTGTTTTGTTATCTCCTAAGTCTTTCAAATTAAATGAAACAATCCAGCCATCTGTATCCCATGAGAAAGATAAATGGTTTGGCTCATCAATTTCTAACACTTTACATGGTGATGGCCCAAATGGTGATTGCACATGAAATTCATGTCCTACCTCTAATACAAAATCATTTGGCATAAACCATGACGCAATCCCTTCTGCAGTTGATACTACACTCCATACCTTTTGAATAGACGCGTTAAAAACGATTGTTTGTTTAATATTATTTAATGTATTTTGTTGTTCCATTTTCATTCTCCTTTACTCCGCGTTATAACATAACACCTTTTGGTTGTACTTTGATGATATAACACCTTTTGGTTTCATGTCAACGCTAATTCTTTTACTGTTGAGAAATTCTCAACATTTTTTCAACAGGACAAACACCCTCTTAGCATTTCCTCATAATATACTCACAAAGGCAATACAAAATAAAAACTTCTCTCAACATGAAACTCCATCATTCATATTGAAAGAAGTGCCTTACTTATATCATGCGTACTTCGTCTCTCCTCCTTCCCTCAGGGACAATACGCGAGATATGACAAATCAGAAGGAATATGCCCACCATTTGAGTAGGTAGTTATTTCTCTTCTCCTCAACATTTCCTTAGGAGCGAAATGACTACCGACTCACTTTTTTCAAACAAAATAAAAAGGGGTTGAACGCTATGTTCTATTGCATTAACTGCTCTGATATTCATCATGAAAAACATCCGAATGATAAAGTATTCAAAAACGGTTTTTATATTGATCCATTTTTAGGTGATCGTTATCACCTTGGTATGTGTAAAGATGCCCAAAACCATGAAACAGGGGAGCCTCTTTTAACGACAAAGAAATCAGGCACAACCCAATCTATTATGAACGTATTACCGACACATGTTGTCCCAACATAAAACATAAAAAAGAGCTGGATGAGCCAGCTCTTTTTTATGCTTTATAAACGATCATTGCTGAAAAACAATAAATTTGGTTTTCATCGTCGTTAATGGAAACACCAACTTGGTACTTAATATCTACAAAGTTGCTATCATCAATCTTTTTCAAAAAAACATTCACAGCGTCTTCTAAGTCTTTTTCGTGACTTTCATCAAACACTTTCACACGAATCATGTTAACACCATCCTAGATCGCAGCCCTCCGCCGCTTGATTATTGCCACGGTGCGTATCTATGATGCGATAAAACTTTCCATTCTCATATATATATCCGTCTTCTAACACATATTTTTTATCTTCAGTATAGACATAAAACTTACCTATCATAAATTTACTCGTATATAATTCCAAATAATTTGGTCTAAATTTAGCTACAACTTTATTTGTAATATCAATTTTTATTGTGCGCCCCACCTTCTCTCCCTCCTTTGCAAAGAACGGATTTAGGTATATTGTATTAGCGCTTTTACATTTTATGCTTAAAAATAAGTGGATATGCCTTCTTTCTTCACCTGTACTATTTTTCTAAAAAAATCACTATAAATAAAATCCCCAAAAAAACATAAAAAAAGCACTTTACCTTATTGACTCGAATATAAATATTATGTTATTATATAAAATTTGACATTTTTACATACGTATGCTATCATTAAAAGTGGTTACCACATATGGAGGTGGATGATTTGTTTCAAATTGGTGATAAAATCGTTTATCCAATGCACGGTGCAGGAATTATCGAAGCAATTGAAGAGAAAGAAATATTAGGTACTTCACGTCAATATTGTGTGATACGCATCATTAGTAAAGATATGCAAGTAATGCTTCCGATGGAACAATTAAAAAAATCAGGTATTCGTTATATCGTTGATCGAGGTACGTTAGATGATATACTTCTTGAATTTCAAAACGGGGAGTCAGACCCATCACTCTCATGGAAACAAAGATATACAATGAATATGGAAAAAATGAAAAATGGCAATTTACAAGATAGCGCAGAAGTGGTTCGGGATTTACTTCGCCGTAATAAAGAGAGAACATTAAATGCGAGCGAAAAACAAATGCTAGATAATGCCCGAAAAATGATGATTAGCGAAGTCGCGCTCGTACAAAATGTTACTGAACATCAAGCAACAGAATTTCTTCAAGATACAATTAATCATTAAATTTAAAATAGCTGAACGCTATTTTTTTTGTAAAAAGGACAAAGAGATAAAACTCTTTGTCCTTTTCATATTACCCACGCCCAGCTTGAAACGATGGATATAACGTCATTCCACCATCTGCAAATAGCGTAATTCCCGTTACATAACTCGCCTCTGAAGAAGCAAGCCAAGTTGCTACCGCTGCAATTTCTTCAGGTTTTCCAATATAGCCCATCGGTATCATACTTTCTACGTCAGCACGCTGCTTTGGATCAGCAAATTTTTCTGCATTTATCGGCGTATTAATTGCACCTGGCCCAATATTATTTACTCGAATACCTTTTGACGCATATTCTAGCGCTAACGTTTCTGTCATCAGTTTAATACCACCCTTACTTGCTGCATAGTGCACAAATAGTGGCCACGGAATTTTCTCATGAACACTAGACATATTAATGACAGACCCTTTAATATCATGTTCTACAAAATATTTAATCGCTTCACGACTTCCTAAAAAAGCACCTGTTAAATTTGTATTAATTACCCTATTCCAATCTTCAAGCGGCATTTCATGCGACGGTACCGCGTTTTCTATCCCTGCATTATTAATCATAACGTCAAGCGTACCAAACTCTTTCACAGCAGATTGAATGAGATTCACAACATCTGATTCGACCGTTACATCACCTTTTACAGCAATCGCTTCGCCGCCTACCTTTTTAATTTCTTCTAACACACCATTTGCTTCTGATTCTCGTGAGCGATAATTAATAACCACTTTCGCTTTTTCCTTAGCAAACCTCACTCCCATCGCTCTTCCGAGACCAGTTGCTGATCCTGTAATAACGACAACTTTCCCTGCTAAATCACTATACATTTCTATACCTCCTTTAACTTTTGGCTATACCTAACATAATTCCGGCTGCAATAATAAAAACGATACCGACAACGATACCCGTTAATTGGCGTTTCGTTTTCTTTTCACCTAATATAAGAATCCCACCAAGCGTGGAAATAATAATTCCCATTTGCGATAGCGAGAAACTTGTTGCGACTCCAACACGCGGCTGCGAAATGAATAAAAACATATTTCCAGCTGCCCAAATTAATCCTGGAATAATATTTCGGATTGCATATTTATTAAATGGCTGATGTTTAAAGGTAAGCAAAATCCCACCTAACACCATACCAACTGCTTGTGGCAACAAAGCTGACCAACCATCTACGTTAAATAGTCTAATCACTACTACGTAAACTAAATAACCGACTGTTGAAATTAATAAAATTACGATACCTCTTTTAAAGTTTGCTGCTTGCTCTGCATTTTTTTCTTCTTCACTTTGAAGCGATGTTAAAATAACACCGATAATAATACAAACGAGCGCTAAAATCCCAAGGACGACCGATATTGTCGTGGACCATTCATGAAATACGATAACGCCAAATAAAGTCGTCGCAACTAATTGAAGTCCTGTTGAAATTGGCATCGTCCTCGAAACACCCATTAAATCAATACTTTTTAATTGATTCGCCTGACCAAGCGCCCAAAATAAACCTGAAACAACTCCAACTCCAATAACGGTAGGTGTTAATACTGGCTTCATAAAAATATAAACAACAATTGAGAAAATAAGTGCTCCAAACGTTGTTCCGAGCGTTTGACTATACGGTCCCCCGCCCAGTTTTACATTAAATAGCACAATACTTCCCCAAAATATAGCTGGTAAAATTGCTAAAAATATATCCATCGCCCATTACCTTTCTCTGTAAAATGTCATAAATTGAAACTTTAATCATCCCGCAAAATAGCGGAATAAGTTACCACTCTCAATCATTAGAATGAGCTTTCATTTTTTCTTTTTTGCGAGCACAAATCTTTTCTACAACATCATTAGAAACATTCTTTTCTCGCTCCACATTTTTTACCTTTATATGATCTAAATAATCCTCCAAAGTAAGTGTAACTTTGTCATTTGGGGGATTATGCGCCCCTTGAAAAGTAAGAAATTGTAGCGTCACTTCAAATCTAGGTACAAATTCATCTTTCCTGCCGAGACGCTTTATATTCATAACTGCATCACATTCATATTGATCTTCTGTCACTTGTCTAATAACCGAATAGTACCTATTCAATAACGCACTCTCTAAAAGCTGTTCTCTTGATTCTTTCGCGAAAGAATCGCTTGGAGAAGAGAAAAAGATAGAACATATCGCTGTAATAATTACACATATTTTTTTCATAACGTCCTCCTTATCCTATAAGTTAGTGTTCTCAAAAACGCCATAAAAAAACGACTTCCCCTACTTAGGAAAGTCGTTTTAATGAATCCAATATTAACCACCACTCACTGGTGGTATAAGTGCAACAACATCACCAGATTGGACCCTGTCATCTTCATTTGCGTATTCTTCATTAATCGCAACCATAATTGGCTCTGAAACTGGTACATTATATTCTTTCGCAACAACATCTTTTAACTCTGCAACTGTAATATTTTCTTTCTCTATTTGTAATTCACTTGTCCCTGCTTCTTCTTGCAAGTGCGCAAATAACAATACTCGAATCATACTTATAGCTCCTTCCCAGGCTCTCCCGCCGGATATGGTGTTTTTTCTAATTGATCACCAATCCATGAGTCACCATCTTCCCAAAACTCCTTTTTCCAAATCGGAACAATTTGTTTTATGCGTTCCATAATATATTCGTTCGCTTCATAAGCCGCTTTACGGTGTGGTGTTGAAACAGCAACAACAACCGCTATATCAGAAATTTGCAACGTACCGATGCGATGTGTAATCGCAACATATGTATCCGGCCATTTCTCTTTCACTTCCAGGCCAATTTTCTCTAGCATCTTTTCTGCCATCGTCTTATAAGCAACATACTCTAAGTATAATGTACGACGCCCTTTCGTAAACTCTCTAACGGTTCCAATAAATGTTGTAACAGCACCGCATTCACGTCGAATCACTTTCTTCGTTACCTCTTCAATCGAGATTTCTGTATTAATTACTTCATAATATGTATTTGTCATTTCGCACTCCTAACCGTTTGTAAAAACCAGTCTATGTACAACTCTTCTTCTGTTATATGAAATACTTTATATTCTTCTCGTATATTTGCCGGGGCATCATACCACGTAATAATCGCTACTATATTTTCTACTTTATGTAAAAGCTCAACGTCTTCCGCAGAACGAAGTAACACTACTTTCGGGTAGTTCTCTTTTTTATAGCCCTCTATTAAAATTGTATCCACTTCAAAAAACTCATATAAGCGAATAATTTCTTGCAAGGACCATTTCTTTCTTAGTGAAGAAAGTGAAAGCAATCCAGCACCTTCTACACTACTTACGACAGCACCAGCTTTACGGTGTCTTTCGCTATCTTTTTGCGCTACTTCTGGAAAACCTCCGTGCCCGTGATGTTTAATGGTAGCAACCTTCATTTCCCGTTCAGCTAATGCATGCACTATTTTCTCCACAAGCGTTGTTTTTCCGCTATTTTGATATCCTACTATTTGTAAGATTGAAGTGGCTTTGCCCATGGCCAATCACATCCCTCAGAGTGCTCTAACAATAATACAGATACTTTCATCCCGGTCTCAAATCCTCTCGTTCCTCCAGGTAACACAATAAAAGCATTCGCATCTGCAAGTGAAGATACTGCACTCGATTTATCTAAACCGACCGGCATCGCTTGTAACGCCCCGTCCACAATCGTTACGTTTGCTCTTACGAAACGAGTAAATGGATTTGGCTTTGGAAAATCTTTTTGTAAAATAGCATCCGCTCTATATACGTGAGGTTCCTTCGCATACAAATACGTTTTTATAATTGGTTGCACAAATAATTCAAAGCCTACATAACAAGCAGACGGATTTCCTGATAAACCGAAAAGTAACTTCCCATCAAATTCAGCTACTGTCGTTACACTTCCAGGTCTCATGGCTATTTTATTAAAGAGTACATTCGCCTGTAACCTTTCATAAATAGCTGGTAAGTAGTCATAATCTCCTACCGATACACCGCCAGTTGTAATTAAAATGTCGACCTCATCCATCGCTAATTGAATAGCTGTAAAACATGCATCTAACTCATCCGCGAGTTGACCATAATAACGAACTTTCCCGCCAGCTTTCATAATTTGAGCTGCGATCATATACGAGTTACTATTTCTAATTTTCCCCGGTTCTAACGGCTCATGTACTTCTAATAATTCACTCCCTGTCGTTACAATACCGACAACAGGCTGTTTTATAACTTTCACAGTGCTATATCCAAACGTTGCTAGTAAGGCCGCAACTCCTGGATTAATTGCCACACCTTTCTTAACGAGAACTTGATTTTGTTTTATATCTTCTCCTTTAAACGACACATTGTCACCGTTATTAAAAGGGCGTTTTAACTTCATATATGTTTTTCCGTTCTTCTCAAATCCTTCTGTCAGCTCTAGCATTACAACTGCATTGCAATCTTCTGGAATAGCTGCTCCTGTCATAATTCGAATCGCTTCAAAAGCTCCTACTTCTTCTAAAAAAACAGAACCCGCCCCGATCTCTCCTATTACTTCAAATTCAACTGGATTCTCTTGGGTTGCTCCTTTCGTATCTTCTGCTCGAATGGCGAAACCGTCGTAAGGGGAACGATCAAAATGAGGAACTTCATGATCTGAGACAACATCTTCCCCGAGAATTCTCCCGTAACTTTCCGTAATAGAAATTTCTTCTACTTCACCATGCTTCGCATATTTCATTACCCGTTCTACTGCTTCAGCAACTTGAATTGGAATTCGTTTTTCTACCATCGTTTCTCACCTCATATTTGCAATTTTTTTTATCTCGATTAAACTTTATGTATTCAATAGAAATTACTTCAAGGAGGAATTCCATGTCTTCATTTACACATTTTAATGACCAAGGACGCGCAAAAATGGTTGATATAAGTGACAAAAAAGCAACCGTTCGAACAGCAATTGCGTGCTCTAGCATTGTCGTTACGAAAGAAATTTACGATAAAATCTCTCACAATGAAATTGGGAAAGGTGACGTATTAGCAGTTGCGCAAATCGCAGGCATTATGGCTGCGAAACGAACTTCTGATATTATCCCAATGTGCCATCCTTTATTATTAAAAGGTGTTGACGTTTCTTTTGATTGGAAACAATCAGAAGAACAATATCGTTTACTCATTGAAGTAAAAGTTAAAACAGAAGGTAGCACCGGTGTTGAAATGGAAGCTTTAACAGCTGCTTCCGCTACCGCTCTTACTGTGTATGATATGTGTAAAGCTGTCGATAAAGGTATGATTATCGGCGAAACATACTTACTTGAAAAAACAGGTGGAAAAAGTGGAGATTATACGAGAAATTCATAATCCTCTCTCCGTTGAACCTAAAGGATTTCCTTTAGGTTCAACCTATATATCTTGCATATAAACTTTTCGCTACATTCATATCATTCGTCCCATGAATGAACGCCCTGCCATCTGTAAATAAAACAAAACGATATTCTTCTACCGGAAATGATAATAGATAAGGTGTCGCCTTTATCTCTACACTTCTTTGTAAGCGCTTTTTAATTTCTTCTAAATTAAAATTCTTCCGCACACCTGGGCGAATTTGTACTGTATTTCGCCCACATAACACTTCTGTTTTTGTTTGTGCTTCAAATGTTAAACTCGGATATGTACGTAACCTTCCGCAAGATAAACAAGTATCTTTTTTCTGCCTATTCACTTTAAATGCCATCTGTTGATTATTCCAAAGATCAAATGATAACATCGTTTCACGAAGCGCCCCAAAGTCTTCTACTAATATTTTCAGCGCTTCCGTAATTTGATGCGCAACTACTAATTGTACTGCCGGTTGTATAATACCAGCTGTGTCACATGTTGCTCCGCTCGCCGGATGCTCCATTAAACAGCGAAAACACGGTGTTTTCCCTGGTAAAATTGTATACGTTACTCCGTAACTTCCGACACACCCACCATATATCCACGGAATATTATACTTTTGTGAAATATCATTAATAAGAAGACGCGTTTCAAAATTATCTGTCGCATCTAATATTAAATCTACATCACGCACTAGCTCTTCCATTTCTTGCACCGTTACATCCGTCACAACTGGATTTATTTCCACCTCAGAATTAATCGCTTGTAAATGTTCTGCAGCCGCTATCGCCTTCGGTTTATACTGCTTTGCATCTTCTTCCGTATATAGTTGTTGTCTTTGTAAATTACTCCATTCTACATAATCACGATCAGCAATCGTTACTTTTCCAACACCTGCTCTAACAATCGCTTCTGCATTTGCCGCACCGAGAGCACCAGCACCAATAATAAGCACATGCTTCTCTCTTATTTTTCTCTGTCCTTCTTCTCTAACACCAGAAAATAATATTTGTCTTGAATATCGCTCCTGCATGCGATAGCCCCCTTTCTTATCCTCCTATATAAGACATTTCGATTTTCGGACGATTTTTTGCACTTTCTTCTGTCCGTTCATCCGAATACCTATCTTTTCTATTCATCCATACATCTTGTATAACACTTAATAACTCCTCATCCGAAAGATTTCCTCTAAGAAGTTCTCTTACATTCAAACCCTCTGTCGCAAATAAGCACGTATAAAACTTTCCATCTGCCGAAATTCTTGCCCTCGTACAAGAGGCACAAAATGACTCAGAAACAGATGTAATAAAACCAACTTCAACATTTGTTCCAACGTACCGATATCGCTTCGCAACTTCACCAAAGTAATGGACTTCAGCTGGCTCAAGCGGATACACCTTATGAATCATCTCAATCAATTCTCGTTTTGTAACCACTTGATCAAAATTCCACCCATTTGTACTACCAACATCCATAAACTCAATAAACCTAAGCGTGATTCCTTGCTCTTTAAAATACGCAGCCATCGGAAGTACTTGATGATCGTTCATCCCTTTTTTCACAACCATATTTACCTTTACTTCCAGCCCCGCCTCTTTAGCTGCTATAATTCCCTTAATCACCGGTTTCGTATTAATATTTCGACCATTAATATTCCTAAATATGTCGTCATCTATCGCATCTAAACTAACATTCACTCTATGTAATCCAGCTTCTTTTAATGCCTTCGCTTGTTTCGTTAAATGGATAGCATTTGTCGTTAACCCTATATCTATTAGCCCATCAATTTTCACGAGACGTGCAATCAGTTTTGTTAAATCTTTACGAAGCAGTGGCTCACCGCCAGTAATTCTAATTTTTCGTACACCGATGTTAACAAATAATTTTGCCAAACGCTCAATTTCATCAAAAGTTAGTAAAAACTCATCTTTCAAAAAAGCATAATCTGGCCCAAATATTTCCGCCGGCATACAATATGTACATCTAAAATTGCAACGATCAATGACAGATATACGTAAATCTTGAAGTGGGCGTCCAAAAAAATCTTTAACCATCTCCTGCATCGCCACCCTCCCTTTCTGCCAAATTTCTTTCTTTTCATTCTATTATAATATATTTTCGGACTGCGATGTTTTTGCCCAAGTGAATAAAGTGAAACTTTAAATAATTAGAGGGTATCCACTCCCCCTGGTTAACGAGGTTTACTTCCAGATACAAGGATAAAAAAACCTTGAAACATAAAAGTTTCAAGGTTTTCTGCTTATTAACTTAATCTAATAATCGTTAGAGTAGCCCCTGGCGTTGCCGTAGATAATGTAGCCAACGCAATTACTCCAAATAATTGTAAACTAACTGCAGCTCCAGCAGGCAAGTTAGCGATTATTGTTGCACTAAATGAACCTGCAGCCACTGCCGGAGAGTTTATCGTTCCCGCAAGCGGACTGCCATTTACAGTTATACGGGAACTTACAAGTAATCCTGCCGTTAAATTAATTGTATAGGCTATATAATAGTTTCCTGCATTCGCAACTGTAAATACAGTATTTCCACCACTAACGGTTATTCCTGGTCCAATATTTTGATTGTTTGGTAACGGAATATTCGTGCCACCTAACAAAACAGAAATAATACTTCCTGATGTATTATTCGCAAATGCATATGTTGCAGTTGTACTGACTCCAGTCGCCCCGGTCGCTCCTGTTGCTCCGGTTGCTCCAGCTCCTGTTGGACCAGTTGGACCTTGTATTCCTTGTGAACCTGTTGGACCTGTATTTCCAGTTGGTCCTTGGGAACCTGTTGCTCCTGTAGCCCCTGTTGGGCCTTGGATTCCTTGCGGGCCTTGAATTCCTTGTGGACCTGTCGCTCCTGTTGCTCCTGTAGCTCCCGTTGGACCTTGTATCCCTTGAACTCCTTGGGGACCTTGCGCTCCCGTTGCCCCTGTGTCCCCTGTAGGACCTTGGGGACCTTGCAATCCTTGCACACCTTGAGGACCGGTTGGACCTATCTCTCCTTGTACCCCTTGTATTCCTGTTGGGCCTTGAGGACCGGTCGGACCTTGGATCCCTTGAATTCCTTGAATCCCCTGTGGGCCTTGTGCTCCCGTGGCTCCGGTTGCTCCTTGAATCCCTTGAGGGCCTTGTTCCCCTTGAATTCCTTGGGGACCGGTTGGACCTTGGATTCCTTGCGGGCCTTGGATTCCCTGTGGTCCTTGATCTCCTGTCGCACCAGTTACTCCTTGTATCCCTTGCGGACCTTGTATCCCTTGCGGACCAGTTGGACCAATATCTCCTTGCACACCTTGTATTCCTTGAGGACCTTGTAACCCTGTCACTCCGGTTGCTCCCGTTTCTCCTGTCGCTCCTGTCACTCCAGTTGAGCCTGTCGCACCAGTATCCCCTGTTACTCCTGTCGCACCAGTTGCTCCTGTCGGGCCAGGTGGTCCACCCGATGGACCAGTTACTCCCGTCGGACCTGATGGCCCTGTTGGGCCGGACGGTCCTGCTGGTCCTCCAGAAGGTCCCGTTACCCCTGTTGCTCCCGTTATTCCAGTTGGGCCTGTAGTTCCTTCCCCTGTCGCACCTGTTGCTCCTGTATCTCCTGTTGCCCCCGTCGGACCTTGGATTCCTTGAATTCCCTGTGGACCTTGCACTCCTTGTGCGCCCGTCGCTCCTTGAATTCCTTGTACTCCTTGCACACCTTGGGGACCCATCGGACCTGTTGGACCAATCTCCCCTTGAGCACCTTGCACTCCTTGGGGACCCTCTGGACCCGTTGCTCCTATTTCCCCTTGTATCCCTTGAATTCCAGTTGCTCCTTGTACTCCAGTTGCTCCCGTTATCCCTTGCACACCTTGTATTCCCTGTATTCCTTGTGGACCTTGTGGGCCTGTTGTTCCTACCGGTCCTTGAATACCTTGTATCCCCTGAGGACCCTCTGGACCCGTTGCTCCAACTGGTCCTGGCACTCCTTGTATTCCTTGCGGGCCCTGAAGTCCCTCTGGGCCTTCTGGACCTGTTGGTCCTATATCACCCATCGGACCTTGTATCCCTTGAACTCCCTGTGGTCCCGTTGCTCCTGATGGCCCTGGTACTCCTTGTATTCCTTGTGGACCTTGATCTCCTGTTGCTCCTGTGACCCCTTGAGGCCCTATAGCCCCCTGTATACCTTGTGGACCTTGATCCCCTGTTGCTCCCGTTACCCCTTGAATACCCTGAACCCCTTGGATTCCTTGTTCACCAGTTATTCCTGTCGGACCAGGAATACCTTGAATCCCCTGCGGTCCTTCTGGACCTGTTGGGCCAATTGACCCTTGAATACCTTGTATTCCTTGCAAGCCCTGTGCTCCCGTACTTCCAGTCGGACCTGTAGTTCCCGTTGCTCCTGTTACACCTGTACTTCCTGTAGCCCCAGTATCCCCCGTTGCTCCAGTCGCACCTGTACTCCCACTCGGTCCGCCACCCGGACCTGTCGCACCAGTTGGCCCCGTCGGGCCAGGAGGTCCTCCAGATGGTCCAGTTATCCCAGTTGGGCCTGTTATTCCAGTCGGACCTGTTAGCCCCTGACCCGTTGCTCCGGTTGCACCTGTATTTCCACTCGGTCCTTGTGTTCCTTGTATCCCTTGTGCTCCTTGTATTCCTTGTGGACCAGTTGCACCCGGTAACCCTTGGACGCCTTGAATTCCTTGAGGTCCCTCAGGTCCTGTCGCTCCAATTGGCCCTTGCAATCCCTGTATCCCTTGTATACCTTGTGCCCCAGTCGCTCCCGTTGGACCAATCGGACCTTGTAACCCTTGCACACCTTGAGGTCCTGTCGCTCCAGTTTCTCCTTGTGGTCCTCTCAATCCTTGTGCTCCCTGCTGCCCTTCTGGTCCAGTTGCACCTATTGGTCCAACTGGACCTTGAATCCCTTGCACACCTTGAGGTCCAGTCGGACCCATCTCTCCCATTGGACCTTGAAATCCTCTCGGTCCTTGCGGTCCAGTCGGACCTTGTGGACCTGTTGGACCAGTAATCCCTATACCCGTAAATCCAGTTGGAACAGGAGGAAAAGTAGGACCAATAAGTTCTGGTGGAATTCTAAAATTAGATTGTTGTTTCCCTTTATTATCACGATTCTTCACACTTTCACCACCTACAAACCGTCTTTTTCATAATAAATAAACCTCTTCTTAATCTATTTACAAAAATAATCTCCAAGACTATTTTTATTTCAAATAAATAAAACTCCCTTAATTCCTTAAGGGAGTCCTGCAATTGAATCCATATTATCTGTATTAGGGACAGCTTGCGCTATACCCGATGTATTTACACTTTGCCCCATATTTGTTCCTGTTACAGTACCAGCAGGGGTGCCCCTTGTATATGTCGTCGTCACCGAATCTCCCGGCTGTAAACAAAGCTTCGTTTCTGTCCCTATTACTGTAACAACATCAATCCAAGTACACCCCATTGAACCACTATACGATTTCGTAGCAGTAAATGAAGTATCACTCAAATTATCACCTGTAAATATATTCCCAGTATTATTAACAATAACAAACTCTTTTATATGCGCAGGCATAATTACACTCTACCTTTCCTTTATGAACCTAACGTACGTGTACTCGTTGCCAAAGGCGGAAGAAATACCGATGTTCTAATCACCGCTTCTGGCTGTCTTTTTCCATTTAAAAAAATAGCCGCACTCGATCCTCCAGCTCCTGCATATACTTTCGCCACAGCTAAAGGCGAGATATCATAACAGTCACCAACATTAACAGCTCCTGTATTATTAATAATTTTTACTTTACGCAAATTAACCCCCATTTACCCCTCCTCCTTTTTTATACTGTATGCAAAAGAAAAAAACTTGAAACAGACTCGTTTCAAGTTTTTAACTATTAACTATTTCGTTTCACCTTCATATTGAAGCATACCGCCAACCATGTTCACTGTTTTAAATCCTTGCTCATTTAAATAATGACATACATTTTCACTGCGCATTCCTGAACGACAAATAAAGATATATTCATTCTCTTTATTAAAGAAGTCTACTTTATGTGGGATATCGCCCATTTTAATATGTACAGCTTCTGGAATCTTTCCTGCCGCTACTTCTTCATCTTCTCTTACGTCTACTAGAAATAACGTTTCTCCATTTTCTAAACGCACTTGTACCTCTTCTGTAGTAATTGTTTTAACTTCTGTCATATGTAGTTCCTCCTTATATACAATAAAACCTTTAGTTTCTTTTCCACAAACATTCTCTACCAATTTTAGCATGCAAAAGAAAGAACGCAAAGAATCGAAAAGCTATTTCTCAATTTTCTCGCAAAACTTATTCTTTACAAACATAACTAGCACATTGTATCCTCAATATACTTGTTTTATGAAAGGAGTCGATTAAAATGTCGCTTTTTCTTTTCATTATGGGCA
This sequence comes from Bacillus sp. AFS012607, assembly GCF_002558005.1. NCBI lineage: Bacteria > Bacillati > Bacillota > Bacilli > Caryophanales > Bacillaceae > Bacillus > Bacillus sp. AFS012607. The sequence continues at coordinate 151,395 of NZ_NTVM01000028.1, read as the reverse complement.
TTGTGTTCTTAATCGCTGCAATTATTGCACTTAGTATGCAAAATAATAAAAAGATAAAATCTCCCCAAGAAATGTCATTCTTATTTCTATTACTTAGTATAGCGTTCTTCGGCATAGCAATCGCTACATATATATTCCGTCTACAAATCATGTAAAAAAAGGTGCCTACTACACATATTGCACCTTTTTCACATAATTTATTTCCTACACAAAACTAGATACTTTCCGATTTAAAAATTCATAAATTTTCTTTTCAAATAAATGAATATCAAATGCTCCTGCCATATGCCCATTTATACTTTCTATCTCATACACTTCCGCATATTTTCCTTGTTTTTGCAAAATGTCTACCATTTTATAATTATAACGTGGCGGCTGAAGCAAATCTTGTTTGCACGGAATCATAAGTACATTCGCTTCTATGTTAGAAAGAGATTCTTCTAGTGAAGAAAACCCATGTGCAATATCATGCAATAAAACCGCCTTCGCAGTATACATCCATGAATTTGCATCTACTAACTCTATACTTCTATATGTCGCTTTATTTATCTCTTTTTCAAATGATGTTAATGTAGAAAACTTTTCATAAGGTTCTATCTCTATACTATTACGAGGAAATGCCATTTCATAAAAATGCTCATCAAACGCATTCATAAACATCATTCTATTTGCTAAATGAAGCCCCTTTATCGGCTGCTCTTCTCCGTATTTTCCATCTTTCCAACTTGGATCCAGTTGAATTGCCTCAATCGCATTTTGTGCTACGTTTACAGACGTAATAATTGGATTTTGTGGGTTCGTAATAACGCCAATCATCCGCTCTACCATATGTGGATAGTGAACCGCCCATTGTTGTGCAATCATTCCCCCCGCCGACGGTCCGATTACAGCGTGTAACCTTGAAATTCCCATACCTTTTATTAACTCATATTGCATACGAGCTACATCAAGAAATGTAAAAACCGGAAAATCCATAGCATATTCTTCTCCAGTTTCTGGGTTAATCGATTTCGGTCCTGTTGTAATCACATATGGATTCTTCACCTGCACATTACAAAGATTATCCGTACATATAACAAAATACTTATTTGTATCAATTGCTTTTCCAGGTCCAATGAGCCCATCCCACCAACCAGACTCCTCATCATGCACTGTATATTTTCCTGCCGCATGACTTGTTGCACTAAAATAATGACAAACCAAAATCACATTTGACCTTTCTCTATTCAACGTACCATATGTCTCGTATCCCATTTGAACAGGAATTTCCCTACCATTTTCAAACGTAAATTCTTTTAAAACAAACTTCTCCTTTTTTACAATTTGCACAGACTCTCCCTCTCCCCGTTATAGTATGAACTGCTTACTAAAGGTTTTTTTCTATGTAAACCAATCTCCTCCTTCTTTTCATAAATAAATGAATAATATACAAAATTAGCCACAAAATAGCACTATATTACACAATTAAAGAGGGCATACATATGATTTGGAATTGGTTTCGTAAGAAAAAAAAATCAAATACAACAGAGGCAAAAGAAGCCGATAACTGGGAGCAGCAGTCTAACAATCCAGATGACGATAACAAAGAACAGACTAGAAGTATGAAACATACTAAAGGTAAAAATAACGAGCAAGATGACTCTTCTCAAGAGAAACAGCAAAACTCTAAGCAAGATGACTCTTCTCAAGAGAAACAGCAAAACTCTAAGCAAGATGATTCTTCTCGGGATAAGCAACAAAGTGCTAAACAAGGTGATTCTTCTCAAAGTAAGCAACAAAGCTCTGGAGGTAATAGTATTTATGACTTTACCAAACCAGAAAAAGACCGTATTCATTCTCTACAAGATTTAATAGAGAAACTTAAAAAGTCTAGTGATTTTATTAATTACCATACATCTGACGATGAAACGATGCCTTATTGGATTTCTTACTATCGCCCTTCACTTGATGGAGAGAAATTACAGAAATATTTAATGCCCACTCTTTTAGAGAAACCCTGTGCTTCTCTAGAACAACTAAAAGAACATATTCCGATGAGCGGCATTACAATTACGAACGACTTACAAAAAATTGAGGACATGGTTTTAAAGGGACATGCGATTATTCAATTGAATCAGCAAGATCAAAAGTGTATGCTTGCAAACATTGCAATTGATACTTACCGGGCACCAAGCCCTCCATTAAATGAATCAACAGTTATCGGTCCACAAGAAGGCTTTGTAGAAGCTATTGATACGAATATTAATTTAGTACGAAAACGCCTTCCTGTTTTAGATTTACAAACAAAAGAAATGATTGTCGGCGAATTTTCCAAAACGAAAGTTGTCATGATGTATTTAGACAACCTCGCCGAAAAAGATAATATAGATTTTCTCGAGGAGTCATTACGTGCTCTTGAATATGATCAAATTAATGATAGCGCTTATATACAAGAACTTATGGGTGAAAAGTCGATTTTCCCTCTCTATATCAATACAGAACGTACTGATAGGGTGACAAAAGCACTCATTGATGGGAAAATTGCTATTTTTGTGGATGGTTCTCCAAGTGTTTTACTAACACCTGTATCCTATTTCGATTTTTTCATTTCACCAGAAGACTATAACGTCTCTTGGTTATACGCTACATTTTCACGCATTTTACGCCTTATCGCTGTTCTATTTTCTATCTGTGCTACACCGTTATACGTTGCAGTTTTAAATTATCATTATGAACTTATTCCAAGTGATTTACTTGAAACTTTGATTTTATCAAGGGCGCAAGTACCATTCCCACCTTTAATTGAAGCACTCTTTTTAGAACTCGCAATCGATTTATTAAGAGAGGCTGGCGCGAGGTTACCGATGAAAGTTGGTCAAACGCTCGGTATTGTAGGCGGTATCGTAATCGGACAAGCATCTGTACAAGCTGGTTTAACGAGTAACATTTTATTAATTATCGTTGCCTTATCAGCACTTGCTTCCTTTATTACACCTATTTATAAAATGGGTAATGCTGTTCGATTACTACGCTTCCCGTTTCTCATATTTGCAGAAATAGGTGGACTTTTCGGTATTTCTCTTGGATTTATCTTTTTATTTACTCATCTATTTAGACTTACTTCCTTACGCAAGCCGTACGCTTTGTTTTATCCGACAAGACAACAATCGGTTAAAGATTCTTGGATTCGTTTCCCATTAACAATGATTGATACAAGAGATGTGCAGGCAAGACCACAACATGTAAAAAAAGCTGCTAAAGGAATTTCAACAAAACATAGATCAGACTTTGATGATTAAGAGATGAGGTGCATTGATGAGTAAAGTTCAAGAAAAATATCAAATATCTCCTACCTTTGTTTTCTTCTTAATTCACGGTGCACAGTTTGGAGCTGGCGTTCTCGGATTTGCTCGAATCACCGCAAAGGCCGCTGGATACGACGGCTGGATGGGCGTTCTAATCACAGGACTCTGTATCCAAATTCTTATATGGATGATGTATTTTTTATTAAAAGAAACAAACGGGAATTTAATTGATTTACAACGACAAACCTTTGGAAAGTGGATAGGAAACGTCTTTAATATCATCTTTGCAACTTATTTTTTAATCGTCAGTATTTCGGTTATTCGAACATACGTTGAAATTATTCAAGTATGGATGTTCCCAACTGCCTCCACCTTTATGTTAACACTCTTTTTATGCCTAGTTAGCTATTACATCATTTCTTCTGGATTTCGTGTCATTACTGGCATTTGCGTCATCTCTGTTGGTGGTACGCTAGGGTATTTATTTCTAAGCTTATTTGTTTTGAAATACTCACATTGGGAGAATTTACTACCTATTTTCACACATTCTTTTTCAGATATTTTAAAATCCGCTCAACTGTCAATCTACAGTATGACTGGTTTTGAGATTTACCTCATGGTTTATCCATTTGTGAAAAACCCTAAACAATCTCATAAATTTGCTCAATATGGGGCACTATTTTCAAACCTTCTATATTTATTTAGCACCCTTTTAGCCTTTTCGTTTTTTAGTGAAAAACAATTATTAAAAACGATATGGGCCCAACTTTCTATGACCCAAGTTATTCAATTACCATTCATAGAAAGGCTAGAATATATCGCAATTTCAGCTTATGCCCTCGTTATTATTACAAGTTTCATTCTACCTTTGTGGGCGGCAACGAGAGCAACGCACGAAATATTCCGTGTAAAACAAAGAGGTGTTTTAATCGCTTTTATGTTTATCACCCTCATTGTTTCACAACTTTTAACAAACAGACACGATATTAATAATTTTATTAGTAATGCATCAAAAGGAAGCTTTTGGCTCATTTATGTATACATCCCAATTCTATTTATTATTGTGTGGGTGAAAAGAAAATGGAAAAAATCAAAAATAAATTAATACTTATCTCTTGTATAACACTCTTTAGTCTAACTGGATGTTTACAAAAAAATATTATCGATGACGTACACCTTATCCAAGGAACTGTCTTCGATGTAGCAAAAGATAATAAAATAAAGGTAACATTTGTTTGTCCTATTCAGCAAAAAGGGAACAAAGTTCAAGTTTTTGAAGGAACAGCAAATGCGGTAAAACAAGTAAAAGCTGACACATCTTTAGAGTCTTCTCAACCATTTGCGAGCGGACAAATGCGGGTTGCTCTATTTACCACCCGAATTGCTAAGAAAGGAATGGTTGCTTCCTTCGATACATTAATTCGTGATGTAAACATTGGGAATGCCTTATATGTTGCTTTACTTGAAGGTAATGGTACTGAACTCTTAAAAGGAAAGTACACGACTTCATCCAACGTTGCAATTTATATAAAAAAAATGCTAGAACATAATATGGAGACCGGTCCTTTACCAACAGATAATCTGCATGTAGGAGCTTTCCGTTATTATCAAGAAGGGCAAGACTACTATATTCCAATTTTAAAGAAACATGGTGATAAAATAAAAATCACGGGAATTGGTCTTTTTAAAAAGGATAAATATGTTGGTAAAATCGCGGAAAAAGATATGTTTATATTCAAAGGACTTTTAGAAAAACATAAGTTAGATTCACATGAATTTAAAGCAGATCCTGGGTACGTAATGATTAATAATATTCGTTCTATTCCAACATACGATATAAAAATAAAAAATGGTAAGCCTTCCTTTTCCATTCATGTTAAACTTGAGGCTCGTATTCAAGAAGTATCGAAACAGATTAACTTAGAGAATGCTAAGAACACAAAAAAGATTGAGAAGGTCGTTCAAAAACAATTGGAGACACAAGGTAAGAAATTAATTAAGCAGTTTAAATCTTTAGATGTCGATCCTCTTGGGCTAGGAGCTAAATATAAGCAACATTATCGCCCATTCAAATTAGAGGAGTGGAAACAAATGTACAAAGATGTTCCAGTTACTATAAAATACACCGTAGACATTACAAATTCTGGTGTAATTGAATGAGAAATGATTGAACTCCTCTCTCCAGCATGATACAACGGAGAGAGGAGTTTTTTATTATCAAATAGAGAGAGAAGATATTTATGGGGGAGCTTATGTCTAAAAAATTAGTAAAGCCTATTTTAAATGGTATTTTATTTCTCGGCGTCTTTTTATTTGCTCATACATACTTAAAAAATGTTTCCTTCACACGTTATTTACTTGTCGTTATACCAATGTTACTCGTCGGTATTTTTGGCATCGATCTTATTTTATCCCTTTTAATAAAAAAAGAAGAATAACAAGCGAACATCTTATTTCGATAAGATGTTCTTTTCATTTCATAATCACCTTATGTTACAATGAAATTCGGCAGAAAACGAGAAAGGATGAAACAACATGGCAAACGAAAAAGGTTTAGATAAAGGATTCGAACTTGTTGCAAAAATGCATGAAGAGTTCGGACATCCTGTGAAAAATACTCCAACAAAACTAACAGAAGAGCGTGCAAAAATTCGTGCAAGTTTTATGCAAGAAGAGCTAGAAGAATTTCTAGAAGCAACGACTGTTGAAGATCAATACGATGCACTGATTGACCTTATTTACTTTGCATTCGGAACGTTTGCCGAAATGGGCGTACGTCCTGATAAAGGATTTGAAATTGTAAATAACGCAAACATGGCAAAACTATTCCCTGATGGAAAACCCCGATTCCGTGAAGGCGATGGCAAAATTCTAAAACCAGAAGGCTGGCAAGCACCAGAACCACAACTTCGTGCTGAAATCGAACGTCAGCGCAAAGAAGCTGAAAAAAACTGCTAGGATTTCCTAGCAGTTTTTTATTATGTCTTTTTTCTGCAATTCATTAATGACCCACGTGTCCCGCGTGTCCTGCTGCTCCACTAATGCTAGCTGCTCCTGCCGCTGCCCCTGCTGCTCCTGCTCCAATTCCACCTGCCCAAGGAGAAGATTGTTGCTGTTGATATTGTTGGTATTGTTGGTGCTGTTGGTGCTGTTGACCATGTTGGCCTTGATGACCGTGTTGACCATGTTGGCCTTGATGACCGTGTTGACCGTGGTGACCTTGGTGACCTTGGTGACCTTGGTGACCTTGGTGACCTTGGTGGCCTTGGTGGCCTTGGTGGCCGTGATGGCCTTGATGGCCTTGATGGCCTTGATGGCCTTGATGGCCTTGATGGCCTTGGTGAGTTTGATAAAGAACAGCTTGCGGATGAATGTGGTGGTGACCGTGGTGATGTACTTGTTGTTGATGACCGTGGTGACCTTGGTCATGATGGTGTCCATGATGACCATGTTGGCCTTGATGATGGTGATGTCCATGATGACCGTGAACAACTTGCGGATACCCACCTATTCCTCCAGCTACAACACCCACTCCCGGTACCGGGAATCCTGTCTGCACTCCTCCAACGAAAGAAGGAAATGTAGTTGGTGCTCCTACTGGAAATCCTGTCTGTACGCCAGCTACTGATGTCGGAAATCCTCCTGTTACTGTAGGCATTCCACCCCCTGATGTCGAAAAGCCCCCCATTGATGTAGGCATTCCAGTTTGCATGCCAGCTACCGATGTTTGGAACCCTCCTGCTGCTCCACCCATCCAGCTCGGAATTCCACCGTATCCTTGTTGGCCAGCCCCTCCCATTAACATCATTTGTTCATAACTATCCGATTCACCTCCGAAGAAGCCATGTGGTGCATTATTGTCCATCCCTTTCATTCCTTTCACCTCTTCTACTCAATTTAGCCTACCTTTTTTATCATATTTCCTATAGAAAAATAGGTGTTTGTCTGTATGGGAATTCCGCTCTTTTATTTATACGTAGTGGAATAATTGAAAACTTAGACTAAAGTGATTCAGAGATTATTTTCTACACAAAAAAGCTCAGAGCATAAATGCTCTGAGCTTTTATTTAGAATGAATTAGTTTGCAACAACGTTAACAAGTTTTCCAGGAACAACAATTACTTTACGAACTGTTTTCCCTTCAATTTGGTCTTGAATTGCTTCAAGTGCAAGTTGTTCCATTTCTTCTTTTGATGCGTCTTTACTCATTGTTAGTTTTGCGCGAACTTTACCCATAACTTGAACAACGATTTCAACTTCATCTTCTACAAGTTTAGACTCATCAAATATTGGCCAGCTTGCATATGTGATTGTTTCATTATATCCAAGTTTGCTCCATAGCTCTTCCCCGATGTGAGGTGCAACTGGTGCGATCATTTTTACGAAACCTTCTACATATTCTTTCGGAAGTGTTTCAGCTTTGTATGCATCATTGATGAATACCATCATTTGAGAAATCGCTGTGTTGAAGCGAAGCTCTGCATAGTCTTCTGTTACTTTCTTCACTGTTTGGTGGTAAGCTTTTTCAAGCTCTTTATTTGGTGCGTCAGTAATTTTCTCACTTAATTCACCGTTATCTTGAACGAATAGACGCCATACGCGGTCTAGGAAACGACGAGCTCCGTCAAGACCATTTTCAGACCAAGCGATTGAAGCATCTAATGGTCCCATGAACATTTCGTATAGACGAAGTGTATCTGCACCGTGGCTTGCTACGATATCATCAGGGTTTACAACGTTACCTTTTGATTTACTCATTTTCTCGTTGTTTTCACCTAAAATCATACCTTGGTTGAATAATTGTTGGAACGGCTCTTTCGTTGGAACTACCCCGATATCGTATAATACTTTATGCCAGAAACGAGCATATAGTAGGTGAAGTACAGCATGCTCTGCTCCGCCGATATAAATATCAACTGGAAGCCATTGTTTTACTTTTTCAGGATCTACAAGTGCTTCGCTATTGTTTGGATCGATGTAACGTAGGTAATACCAGCAGCTACCAGCCCATTGTGGCATTGTATTTGTTTCACGACGACCTTTTTTACCAGTCTCAGGATCAACAACATTTACCCACTCGTCAATGTTAGCAAGTGGTGATTCACCTGTACCTGAAGGACGGATGTTTTCTGTTTTCGGAAGAACTAATGGTAATTCTTCTTCCTTCACAGCTGTCATTGTCCCATCTTCCCAGTGAATTACCGGAATTGGCTCACCCCAGTAACGTTGACGGCTGAATAACCAGTCACGCAGACGGTACGTTACTTTTTGATTTCCTGCGCTCGTTACTTCAAGCCATTCAATCATTTTTGCGATTGCTTCTTCTTTATTTAATCCATCAAGGAATGCTGAGTTTACGTGTGCACCATCACCTGTGTACACTTCTTTCGTAATATCTCCGCCTTTTACAACTTCCTTCATCGGAAGATTGAATACTGATGCGAATTCATAGTCACGCTCATCATGAGCTGGAACTGCCATTACGGCACCTGTTCCGTAAGTTGCAAGAACATAGTCAGCAATCCAGATTGGTAATTTCTCACCGTTTACTGGGTTAACTGCGTAAGCACCAGTGAATACACCAGTTTTCTCTTTCGCAAGTTCTGTACGCTCTAGGTCACTCTTCATTTTTACAGCGTTAATGTAAGCTTCTACCGCTTCTTTTTGTTCTGCTGTTGTAATTTCTGCAACAAGTGCATGTTCCGGAGCTAGTACACAGTATGTTGCACCAAATAGTGTATCAGGGCGCGTTGTGAATACTGTGAACTTCTCGTCTGTACCATCGATATTGAAGTGTACTTCTGCACCTTCAGAACGACCGATCCAGTTACGTTGCATATCTTTTAAGCTTTCTGGCCAATCAAGCTCATCTAGATCTTCTAATAGACGATCTCCGTAAGCTGTAATTTTTAACATCCACTGTCTCATCGGACGACGCTCAACTGGATGTCCACCACGCTCACTCTTACCGTCAATGATTTCTTCATTTGCAAGTACTGTACCAAGTGCTGGACACCAGTTTACAGGTACTTCATCAACGTAAGCTAAGCCTTTTTCAAATAGTTTTAAGAAGATCCATTGTGTCCACTTATAGTAGTTTGGATCTGTTGTATTTACTTCACGGTCCCAATCATAAGAGAAACCTAGTGATTTAATTTGGTTACGGAACGTATTAATATTATGCTCTGTAAATTCAGCTGGGCTATTTCCAGTATCAAGTGCATATTGCTCTGCTGGAAGACCAAATGCATCCCATCCCATTGGATGAAGAACGTTATACCCTTGCATACGCTTCATACGAGATAAAATATCTGTCGCTGTATAACCTTCTGGATGTCCTACGTGTAGGCCTGCACCTGATGGATATGGGAACATATCTAGTGCATAAAATTTTGGTTTTTCTGTCTCATCTGGCGTACGGAATGTTTTATTCTCTTCCCAGTACCCTTGCCACTTCTTCTCAATATCTTGATGATTAAAGCTCATGAGATACCCTCCTTGAAATTCTATTTATTTTCACCGCCCAAAATACAAAAAACCTCTCATCCCTAGAAAGGGACGAGAGGTTTTAGATTCCCGCGGTACCACCCTAAATTAATGTAAAAATATACATTCGCTTAGATCCGTAACGTGGATTAACGGCAATTGCTACTATTAGTTTCACAACTGCAACTCAAAGGCGAGTTCATAACGAAACGTGGATTGACTTGCACCGACCGTCAACTCTCTAAACCAGCTTCTATTACTACTACTCCTTCTCACTGTTATTACACATATGAGTTAATGTGAACTACCCTCCACTTAGTATCTCTAAAAAGCTTACTTAAAGCGGGGCTTCTCGGTTAATCGTTACTTTTAATAACTAACGAATTCGTCTTAAGACAGCCGAGCTATCTCCCTTGTTCTAAAGGTTGTTTTATTTAAATATATTCTAAAACATGTTACATGTTCCGTCAAACTAAACTGCAATTTTTTCTTCAACTGTTTCTTCTACTTTTACTCGTTTATCATACATGCTCGTTGCTATAAGCGCTACTACAAGCATTACCATGATTGCTATAAACAATACTTCCATATTGTATAAATCAACAATCGCTCCGCCAACGACCGGCCCGAACATTTTCCCTACAGTCGCCGCGCTATTTACAACACCTTGATAAAAACCTAGTTTATCTTTTGGTGCAAGTATATTTGCAATCGTCGGAACTGCTGGCCACACAAATAATTCACCGATTGTTAATGTTACCATCGCAACGAGGAACATCGTAAATTGCTGCGCTTGACTTAACACAATGAATGACGCCGCAAAAATGAAGATTCCAATCATAATTTGCTGTTTTAAAGAACGCTTCATCCAGCGAATTAGCATACTAACAAGTGGCTGCGCACAAACAATCATAGCTCCATTTATCGTCCATAATAAACTATAATGACGAAGGCTAATATTCAATTCTTGCATATGTGTTGCAATCGCTCCTTGCCACTGTACGTATGTAACCCAGCATAAAGCATATGCTACACACACGATCAGAAGTGCTTTAAATCCAGGTGTAAGTGACCAACCTTTTTTCGTTTCGATTTCCTTTTGCACTCCTGGCTCTTTCTTGTCTTCCATACCACGGAATCCAATAAAAGCAATTAAGAAGAAAACAAAATATAAAATAAAATTCGCTAAGAAAATATAATCAAAACGATATGATGCAACTAATCCACCACACGCTGTTCCAATCGCAATACCAACATTTTGTCCAACGTACATCGCATTAAATGCCCGTCTTCCGCCCTCTGGCCAAACCGTACCAACCATCGCATACATCGATGGGAAGACCATTCCAGAACCGAAGCCGATTAACGCTAGCCACACAACATATAACGGCCAACCGTGGAAGAACACAAGACCTAAAATTGATACAAGTGTAATAACAATTCCTACTAAAGTTGATTTATAACCGCCCCATTTATCAAATAAAACACCGCCGAGCAAGTTTCCGATTACACCAGTAAGCGAGTTGATCATTAATACCATTCCGGCCACAGATAAAGATTTTCCTAGGTGATCATGCAAATAAATTGTATTAAAAGGCCATAAAAAAGAAGCACCCGTGACATTAATAATCATCCCAGCTACTAATAGCCATACTTTCCTTGGCATAGTTTCCCCTCCTATTCTATTTTTTTCGTTCATATATATAACAGTAAAATTGTAGTCGTTTTTAAATAGGAAGGCAACTGATTAATAGTTGATGAAATTCAGATAATGGTTCATCGGTAAATGAAATTATACTGATCCCTGTTTGAAAATATATTGACTTACCGACAAAAACGACATCAGTAACAATATATAAATAAGGGGAGACTG
>NZ_NTVM01000028.1:0-139737 GCF_002558005.1 Bacillus sp. AFS012607 | reverse complement strand
CAGTCTCCCCTTATTTATATTATCCAACTTCTTTTTCTCGCTTCGCACGTTCTTTAGCGCTCCATTTAAATATTTTATCTAATACGGAATATATTCTCCCAGATTCTTTCGTTAACAAAGGTCCTAACGATGCCAATATTAAAACATACAGGGCTGAGAATGGTTTAATCGTTGCCATTAAGCCGCCCGCAATTCCAATATTCGCGACGATAATGGAAAACTCTCCGCGTGATACAAGTGTTAAACCAATATTCGTAGAAGCCTTATGCGATAATCCCGCTTTACGCCCCGCAACCATTCCAGCGGTAAAATTACCGATAAGAGTAATAAAAACTGCTCCTAATGCCAACCACACTGCTCCTCCAAGTGAAAATGGATCTATACTTAAACCGAAGCTGAAAAAGAATATAGCTCCAAAGAAATCACGAAACGGAACAACGAGCTGTTCAATTCGATCACTATGCTCCGTTTCTGAAAAGACGAGTCCTAGTAATAATGCTCCAATCGCCTCTGCAACATGAATCGTTTCTGAAAATCCTGCTACAAAGAACAAAATAGCGAATATTACAATAATAAAAATTTCATTGGACGAAATATCTAACATTTTATTTAAAAACCTTGTAGCTTTTCTAGCAACTACAAAGAATAGTAACATATACCCTACTGCGATTAAAATGGATGTGAGAGCACCTACAAATGACGTTGCCCCTCCGAGTACTAATCCTGAAACGACTGATAAATATACCGCTAAAAAGATATCGTCAAACATAATGATTCCTAAAATTAGTTCCGTCTCTTTATTACCAGATCTTCTTAAATCAACAATTACTTTCGCAACAATTGCACTCGATGAAATTGTTATGATCCCAGCAATAATTAATGTTTCTAATAAGGGGAAACCCATTATATATCCGTAAAGTAAACCTAATATAAAATTAAGCGATATATGAACAGTTCCCCCAAAAGCAATTGATTTTCCTGATTTAATTAATTTTTTAATTGAGAATTCTAAGCCTAAATAGAATAAGAGGAATATAACGCCAACACGGCCAAGGAAGGAAATAACTTCTCCGCTTTCAATAAATCTTAAATCGATAAGCCCTAAATCTGGGGCATGAGGCCCCACTAGCATACCGAGTATAATGAGAAACGGAATAATCGAGAACTTTAACTTTGCAGCGAGAATAGCTGCAAAAGCGACTAATACTAACGCAGTCCCAACTTCAAAGATTAAAGTATCCATCGATTATGAATCCCCTCCTACTGAAAGCAACTCATTAATAATTCTTTTTACTTCATGTCTTTCACCTGATAATACAAGCATATCGCCAGCTTCAATGATAGAATCTGGGCCTGGATTAAAGAACTTCTTCATATTCTTTTTCAAAATGGCAATAATCGTTACATTATATGTGTTTCGGACATGTAAACTACCAATTGTTTTTTGTACGACTGGTGCATTATTTTCCACCTTAAACCACTCAATTGATAATCCTTCAAAGGCCATTTCAATCGTATCTAAAGCTTGTGGCCTATACACCATTCCGCCCAATATAGCTGCAATTTGTCTCGCTTCGGAATCACGAAGAGAGACGCTTGAAATACTCTCCTCATGATCAGCATCAAAATGGTACATTTCTCTTCGGCCATCATCATGAATAACGATAACCATCTTTTCATTACCTTTTGTAATCACTTCAAACTTACATCCAATACCTGGCAGTTCACTCTCTCTAATATTCATATTTTCCGCCTCCTAATTTTTTTAGTTACGGCTTTTATAAATCGACATCAATCTCCGTTTTAAAGGTCTCATCCTTTGAGATACCTAAATACTTTAGCGTCTCTGATGGAGTCGCGTGATGAAAATGTTTTTGCAATAGCGCAATCGCTATCCCTCTTTTGTACGCATGAAATCCAAACGTTTTTCGCATTGAATTCGTTCCGATCTTACCAACAACTCCAACTGCTTCTGCAGCATTATGAATTACACGATACGCTTGTTGGCGCGTAATTGAATTTGGCGTTTTATTAGATTGAAATACGTAATTTTCTCTTTTAACGCCAATAGATTGTACGTAATCTAAAAGCGCTTCTTTTACTTTTGTATTTAAATAAATATCTTGTTTAAATTTTTCATCTTTCACAGGAAGAGAATAAAACTCTTTAACAGTCCCGTCTTCATTTAATACATCTTCAAATTTCATGCCAAGTAGTTCTGTAATTTTTAATCCTGTGTTAATTCCAATAACAAATAAAAGATAGTCTCGCTGGGAGTGCTCTTTTAAATATTTTTTCATAGCCTCAATTTGGCTTATATCTTTTAATGCCTCTACAACTTCCATACATGTATTCTCCTCATCTTATGAACGGTAATTTTCTCATCATGTTGTCCATTTTACCTTATCATGCTATGAGATTTCCATGTATTATCCATTATTTTCACAATATACTTTTGTGATCCAAGCAATTTTCAATTTGGAAATTTACGATTGTACAAATACGTTGTGGTTAGAAAAGAAATAGGGGATAAAAGTTCAGCTTCTTTCTATAGATTGGATTCCTCCTTTCCTTATCCAGCTGCTTCTACTTTTATATTACGTTACTTATTTACATTATATTATATATTTCAGTAACATTAAAGTATTTTTTCTGAAAATAATAAAAACCGAGCAATTTCGCTCGGTTTTTTATTAATCTTCTTTCGGAAGAACAATTCCTTTATACAATTGAACTGTAATAAGGTAATAAATCGTGTAAATAACTACGAAAATTACGATTGGTATCCAAATACGGAAGTACGGATCGACTAAAATAAATCCGAAAATATTCATACCAACTAATACGTGAGCGATACCCACAATTGCTGGGAATAAGAATACTAAGAATAACTCTTTATAAATTGATTTCGTTAATAATTCACGGCGTACACCGATTTTACGAAGCATTTGATAACGCGTAATATCTTTTGATGCACCAGAAAGAATTTTGAACATAAGACAGCTTGCCATCATTGCTAAGAAAGCAATTCCAAGGAAGAAGCCCATAAACACTGTTCCGCTCGCAACACCGTAGAACATGTCATACACTTGATATTTACTACTCATTTGCTCAGCTTTTACATTTTTATATTTAGCTAGCTGCAACTCGTCAATTTTTTTCCATTCTTTTGTGTATGCTACGAAATCGTCTGTTTTTCCAGTAAATACGATTCCTTCTTTACCATTTACAGTATCGTACATTTTTTGATCTACAACTTTAATGGCACGATCTTGGTATATATAATATGGTTGGATTGTTCTAAATGCCTCATCCCATTCTTCCGGCATTGTTTTTTCATTTTTATCTTGTTCTGACCTCACTCCTGCTACTGTACCTACTGGAGCTTCTCCTGAAACTTCTTTATATTTACCGAAACTTTCTTTACCTACACCATCTCGAATAAATGGCTTATGTTTCTCTAAATCTTCTTTTACATAATAAATATATTTGTCGTCTACTTTATAACGGTACTCAGCTTTATTTTTAAATGATATACCATCTAAAATTTTCTTCTCTTCAGCTGTAGGATTATGAACAATTGAATCGTAAATTTCAAATCCATCAACCGTTTTTATAACGTTATTTTTAAATGCCATACCACCTGAAATTGCACCAGCTCCAAGAGCAACTAACATCGCTACTGTTGCAAGTACCTTTGTTAAGCTATTAATACGGAAATTTAATTGTGCAAATGTAAAAGCATTAAGTCCTTTTTCACTACGCTTTTTATTACTCTTTAACTTTTTAATAATAACTGGAAGGAGTGATCCAAATAGCATATAAGTACCTGCTGTTGTTGTAACTAATGCAATAAGGATTCCCATTTCTCTTAATGTTTCCATATTAATCATAGCTGCATAACCAATACCTAATAAAATAACCGCTAGGAATGCAACTAAACCTGTCATTTTTCCTTTTACCACAACACGTTCTGTTTGTGCATCTGCATGTACAAGTTGCAGTACAGAAATACGTGATAATTTAATACTGTTCATAATTGCTGATAATACAAATAGCGCAAAGAAGAAGATGCAAGTAACAGTCATAGATGGCAGGTAAAATGCTTTATAGCCTTCACCAGCAAATTCTAATTGTTTCATTAATAATTGTCCGATACCCTCTGCAAGTCCTACACCAACTGTAATACCAATGGCAAGAGACGCAGCGCCTAATACGATCGTTTCAATAAACATAAGTAATGTAACTTTATGCTTTTTTGCTCCTAGCATCATATACATACCGAACTCTTTTTGACGAAGAGATAATAAGAAAGAGTTCGCATATAAAATATAGAAGAACGTTATAATAGCTAGTAAAAATGAACCTGCTTGGAATACGAATCCAATTGATTGAATAACTGAGTTAGATTCGATAAACGCTTTATTCAGCGCTAACGTTTGGAACATGTAAAAAATTGAAATCGACATGACAAGACCGACAAGTAAGACGATATAATCTTTCAGCTTACTTTTCAGCCCCGACATGGAAAGTTTAAATAACATACTGGAACCTCCTTTCTTACGCTTTTTGTGTACCTAAATCTGCAAGTACATCTAAAATTTCTTTGTAGAACTCTTCACGCGTACCACCGCGATGAATTTCTTTATACAGCTCACCATCTTGAATGAATAAAATTCGCTGACAATAACTTGCACTATACGGATCATGTGTAACCATCATAATAGATACGCCTTGTTCTTCATTTAAGTTTGTCATCGCATCAAGTAAACTCGCTGCATTTTTAGAATCAAGTGCTCCTGTTGGCTCGTCCCCTAAAATAATTGCTGGCTCATGCACAAGTGCGCGCGCTGCTGCTGAACGTTGTTTCTGCCCACCAGATACTTCAGATGGATACTTTTGAAGAATTTCTGTAATCCCTAGCATACCCGCTACTTTTTCTACTTTTGGTCCAATGTTACGTGATGAAACACCTTGAAGAGAAAGTGGAAGTGCAATGTTTTCATAAATAGATAAGTTCTCTAATAAGTTGAAGTCTTGGAAAATGAATCCTAACTTTTGTGAACGAAAATCAGAAAGTTCACCTTGCTTCATTTTCGTAATGTCCGTACCCGCAATTTCAACAACGCCGCCCGTTGCTTTATCAAGCGTTGAAATTACATTTAACAATGTCGTTTTACCAGAACCAGATGGCCCCATAATTCCAACAAACTCACCCTCTTGAATTGAGAATGAAACACCTTTTAACGCATGTGATTGGTTCTCACCTTTTTTACCGTACACTTTTTGGACGTTTTTCACGTCTACAACTGGTTTCGTCATATATATCCTCCTACGCTTGTTTTTCCATTACCTATTTTGCGCTTTTTGGAAGTGAACTGCTATTTGTTAACATTACATTTACCTTACACTTTTGTAATATAAAAAAGATGAGTGTGTAAGGTTCGTTGATAAATGAAAATTTTATTAGCGATTCGACAAGTAATATCGACTCACCGAAAAAGATGACAATAAAAATGGGCTGTTCCACAAAAGGAACAACCCACTTCTCTCTTTATTTCTTTAAAGGTGTTACCGTCCAGTAAGTAACAACTCGCCAAATCCATTCTAGTGGACCCATTTTAAAGACCTTCATCCAAATTACGCTAAACAAAATTTGAATTGCATAAATTGCAATACACACATATAACGTCTGCATGTACGTTAAGTTTTCTGCAAAGTTAAATACACTGCCCGCAATTAAAATCATTGCAGTTTGTCCAATATAATTTGTTAAAGCCATTCGTCCATAATATTTCAGTGGTGCTAACAATGTTTGAACCGGTTTTAATTGAAGTAATAAAATTAAAGCTCCAACATAGAAAGCTGAAATAATAGGTCCTACTGTAACACCAATTTTTAAAAATTGGCCTGCAGCATTCATTGTTCCATCATCATTCTCAAGTATCATATTTATAAATGGTTCAGCAGGAACGTGCCCGTATTGATACCATACAGCTACGACACTTAAAACAAACATAACACCTGTAAAAATAGCGGCTTTCTTTATATTTTGCGTGAGATTTTCAAATACACGATATTGTCCTGCAGCAAGCCCTAATAAAATTAAGCCAAGTGGTAATAACTCTTTAACTCCCATTACACTGAAGGCAATTGTCAAAATAATTCCTAGTACTAAGTTCACTTCTTTTTTCGCTTTATAAAACGGTAAAACGATTAACCCGCAAATTGCGTATAACGCTAATGCTTCTCCAGGCTGAAACATGTGATGAATTAAACCAAAAATAAATAATGCTACTAAGCGACGTAAAAATAAAACATAGCCATTTTTCCCTTTCGCAATCGCTCTTGAAATAAAGATATAGAATCCCACTCCAAATAAGAATGAGAAGATTGAGAAGAAACGACCTTCTACAAATAAATATAAAAATCTTTGATAGCTAGCATCCACTGTATTAGGATCTGGAATTTTAATGTTAAGTAGTGCGAGAATATTTACTAAAATAATCCCTAGTAGTGCAAAGCCACGAATGTAATCTAACTCATCAATTCGCTTGTTTGTAATATTGTTCCCCATAAAGCAACTCCTTGTATAAAATTTAATCCTTCCTTACTCTACTGGAGAAAGTTGCTCACAACTATCGACAAACCTTACAGTAATCTTACATTATTGTCATATAACAAAATAAAACCAGGTCATATTTCGACCTGGTTTACTCTGATTGTTTCGATTTTTGCGGTTGTCCTTTTTTACTATTACGCTGTTTTACTTGAACAATCGGATCAAGCTCATTCGAAAATTCAGCGTTATGTCCATTTTGCGTTTTTTGCTCTGGATTATTTTGATCTGAACGTTTCGCCATTACATTCACTCCTTATTAGTGCGGTGTAATAATCATTTGATGTTGCAATTGGCGAATTGCCATACGTGCTCTATTTAACTGCTCACGTTGCTCATCATTCGCATGTTGTTGCATCGTTTGTAAATCGTTATATGCTTGTTCTAATTGTAACTGCGCATCCGAATACTCCATCGTATTGTAATGCTCTTGTCTCATACCTTGGTCTAATTGTTCTTTCGCATATTCCACCGCTTGTTCCGCTTGTGTAATATACGATTCAAGTGATTGACGCTCTGCCATAATTGTCCCTCCTTGCTTCAATTCCCCTTTAGTGTGTCCCTTCCATCTCTACCTTATGAGTATGTTATAATGGATTTTGTTTCATTTTGACTCGGCTTAGGAGGGAAAGTAATGAAGGTTCAAAACCCTTTTCCATATACAAACGACAATAAACGTTATCATACATGGAATTACCATTTACGAAATGAATTTGGTGAAAAAATCTTTAAAGTTTCATTAGATGCTGGCTTCGATTGCCCGAACCGGGACGGTACAGTTGCTTACGGCGGTTGTACATTTTGCAGTGCTGCCGGATCTGGTGACTTCGCTGGTGATCGCCGCGATGATGTTATAACGCAATATCATGAAATGAAAGAAAAAATGCGCTCAAAGTGGAAAGACGGAAAATGTATCGCTTATTTCCAAGCGTACACAAATACACATGCACCACTTGAAGTTTTAAAAGAAAAATTCGAACCGCTTCTAGCAGAAAAAGACGTTGTCGGTCTTTCTATCGCGACTCGTCCAGATTGCTTACCAGACGATGTCGTTGAATATTTAGCGGACTTAAATAAACGCACATACCTTTGGGTTGAACTCGGTTTACAAACTGTTCACGAACGAACTGCAAACCTTATTAATCGCGCTCATGATTACCCATCTTACGTGGAAGGTGTAAATAAATTACGTAAGCATGGCATTAGAGTTTGCTCTCATATTATTAATGGTCTTCCACTTGAAGATTACGACATGATGATGGAAACAACTCGTGAAGTAGCAAAGCTTGACGTACAAGGAATTAAAATTCATTTACTTCACTTATTAAAAGGAACGCCAATGGTGAAGCAATATGAAAAAGGACAACTCGAGTTCCTTTCTCTTGAAGATTACGTAAGTCTCGTTGTTGACCAACTTGAAATGATTCCAGAAGACGTAATTGTGCACCGCATCACAGGTGACGGTCCGCCTGATTTAATGATTGGCCCAATGTGGAGCTTAAATAAATGGGAAGTATTAAATTCCATCGATGCAGAATTTGTACGCCGCGGAAGCTGGCAAGGAAAATATGCAAATGAGGAGAAACAAAAATGAAATTAGAACGTGTATTACCGTTTGCTCGCTCGCTTCTGCAAACGGCAGTAAAAGAAGGCGATTACGCTGTAGATGCAACTTTAGGAAACGGCCATGACACTTGCTTCCTAGCTGAAATCGTTGGAGATAGCGGAAAAGTATTTGGATTTGATATTCAAAAAGAGGCAATCGCAAGCTCAACAACTCGTCTAAAAGAAAAAGAACTTTTTGAACGTACTGTTTTAGTTCACGATAGTCACGATACTCTTCTATCCGTATTACCAGAAGATGCAAAAGGAAAAGTAACAGGCGCAATTTTCAACTTAGGTTACCTTCCAGGCGGAGACAAGCATATCGTTACAAAACCGAACTCAACAATCTCAGCGATCGAACAACTATTAGAAGTAATGGCACCTGAAGGTATCATCGTTCTTGTCATTTACCACGGACATCCAGAAGGACAAGTAGAGCGCGACGCTGTACTTACATTTGCTGAAAAACTAGACCAAAAACAAGCTCACGTACTACGATATGGCTTCATTAATCAACAAAATAACCCGCCATTTATTGTGGCGATTGAGAAGCGATAAAGTGAAACTTTAATCAGTGGGGGCATCCCCACTGATTATTAGTTGAACCAATCGGGCATTTATGGGCAGTTTATCTCCCACCTAACCTCTTTGCTCCAGGCGAATTTTAAGGTGGGAGTTTTACTGCCCGTTAATGCGGGGTAATATATCAACGATTTTTCAATTATATCTATCGTAACTCAGGATATATCAACGATTTTTTCGATATATCTATCATAACTTACAATATATCAACGATTTCTCGGATATATCGATTGTTCGACAAAACATAACAAAAAAAGACGTGCATTCACTGCACGTCTTTTTGATATCCTCCTATATAATGGATATATACAATATTCGAAGAAAGAAGGGTAGAACTTTGCTAGTAGAACTACGGGGAATTCAAAAGAAGTATGGCAAATCACTTATACTAGACAACATTGATTTATCCATTCCAGAAGGAGAAGCTCTCGCCATTATTGGCGGGAACGGGACTGGAAAAAGTACTCTACTCAAAATAATTGCAGGTTTTATTTCACCTACGGCAGGGACACTTCAAAGAAAAGAACATATACAAATTGGCTATGTACCTGAACATTTTCCTGAAGGGATTCGTTTTACATTAGAGGATTATTTACATCATCTCGGCCACATTCACGGTCTATCAACAAAATATTTAAAAGATAAAATCCCGATGCTTCTTGAATCTTTTCATTTACATCATGCAAGACATTCTGTTGTACGAAACTTTTCAAAAGGCATGAAACAAAAAACTGGTATTATGCAAGCATTACTTACAGACGTCCATTTATTAATTTTAGACGAACCGCTTTCTGGGCTCGATCCTAACTCTCAGCAAGAACTAGAACATATTTTACTCTCATTAAAACAACACGGCATATCTATACTCTTCACATGTCATGAAAAACAACTATTAGAAAACTTCGCCGATAGAATTGTGACGTTAGCAAATCATACAATCATAGCAGATACCTTTATACAAAAAGGGGCAGAACAAGTCTATATTGAAGCAATCGTTCACGACACATTTTCAGCGATAGAACTACGGAAACAATTAGGCTTTATACACGTTACACACAATTCAAATCAAAACCTTATTCAATTACAAATCGAAAAAGAATATACAAACGAAATGCTTCAGTTTTTATTACATAAAAAAGCATCTATCACACTGCTACAACCTAACTTTTAAATCGAAAGAAGGTTTATTATGTTCGCGCTTATTCGTTACCATTTTCTCGACTATACAAAATCGTATAAGTACGTCCCTCCTATTGCGATGTACTTTATGAGCTTGCTTTTTGTATATACATATAAACCGACTCCTATTGTACCGACATACTTAGAAACAGCACTCGCCCTTTATTTATTATCTGCCTGGATTACAGTCACAATTTTTCATACAGAAGACCCTGTCCAAGAACAAATTACTATTTCACACACAAATAACATTTCAGCATTATACGTAGGTAAATATATTACAGCTCTTCTCATTTGTACTGTTTTATCTTTTATATCCGTAATCTACCCAATTTTTTTGCAAATGTTTAATGAAAAAATGACAGTTTCTTTATTTCTAGTCGGATTTCTCGCTCACATGTCTTTCTCTATACTAGGAATTTCAATCGCAACATTATTTACAAGAAATATAATTCAAAAAGCAAGCACTGCTTGGCTTAGCCTTACATTCATATTGCTTATAACGATCGCATCTATCCGATTTAAAAAAGAATTACTATGGTTTTTCCCCCCTGTCGAAAGCTTTCTAATGCTTGGACAATACAAATATAATATACTGACTCACACGCTATGGCTCACAGCTTGGGCTATCATATATTCATTTTTATTATTTACCTTATTTCTTTTTATTGTTCGCAAAAAACGTTTTTAATTACATTTTAAAGGAGACGAAACAATGATCGGAATACTAGCAGGAATGGGACCAAAATCAACTGGACCATTCGTCGATATAGTTGTAGCAAGGTGCCAAACAATATACGGAGCAAAACATGATATGGACTTTCCTCATATGATGATTTACTCGTGCCCAACACCGTTTTACATGGATCGCCCTATTGATCACGAAGCGATGAAAAAAGCGATTATTGAAGGAGCACAAAAACTCGAAAGTACTGGCGCAAGCTTTATCGCTATCCCGTGCAATACGGCGCATCTTTATTTTGAAGAATTACAGCGATCTCTTTCTATTCCTATTTTGAATATAGTTGATGAGACGTTAAAAACAATTCCTGAAAATACAAAAAGAGTTGCTCTTCTCGCAACAGAAGCAACTGTTCAAGCTGGGATTTACCAAGATGGGATTACAAAACGTAATATAGAATACATTCATCATAAAAAATGGCAGGAAATGATTAATCAAATTATTACTTGGATTAAATCTGGAGAGAGTGAAGAAGCTCTCGAATTGTGGAATGCGCTCGTTTTACAGTTGGAAGATGAAGTAGATACTGCAATTATCGCATGTACCGATTTGAATGTGGTGGCGAGTGAGGATTTTGTTGATTCTGCTCAATGTCTTGCAAAAGCGGTTGTTGAGATGTATTTATCAAATAAGAAGAAATATTTATAAATGTTGAAACCCCTAAAAACTTTTAACTTTCTTCACAATTCTTTCAAAGTAATCACACTTAATCTCGCTATATTAAATAAGTAGTTATTCATATAGGGAAGGTTAGGGGAACTGAAAGTATGAAACAAAATCGTTCGCTTCATTACATTTTTTGGCGTTGGCATTTTTATGCTGGGCTTTTTATTACGCCGCTTCTTATTACTTTGTCACTAAGCGGAATTGGGTATTTATTTCGGGAGGAAGTTGAAGATTTCATCTATAAAGATTTATATTTTGGGAAGAGTGCTCAAACAGAATCTATTTCGATGTCTGATTCTATTTCCTTAACAGAGAAAAAATATCCACATTATAGCGTGGCGAAAATTAGTGAATTTAATGAGGATTATAATACGAGACTTACGATTGCAAATGAGTATACTGGGCAACAAAAATATGTGTATTTAGATAGTAATAATCAAATTGTTGGGGATCAAAACGCAAGTGAAACGTTTGCCAATATAATGAGGGAATTACATAGTTCTCTTTTAATTGGTGGCACTGTCGTCAACTATACTGTAGAACTTGCGGCATGCTGGACAATCTTTTTAATCGTAACCGGATTGTACATGAGTATACACCAATTCAAAAACACACCATCATCCAATAAGCGAGAGAAAGCAAAAAGACGTCATTCTATTATCGGTATTATATTTACAATTCCTCTCTTTCTGCTAATCGCATCTGGATTGCCATGGTCAGGATTTATGGGGAACCAAATTTATAAAATTGCATCTTCTAATGAATCACTCGGATATCCAAAATTGTACATGGCACCGCCTGAATCAAAGGTAAAAGAATTGCCGTGGGCAACAAGAAAAGAAGCTCCTCCTGAATCGAATTCAAATGAACCGAAAGCAATTTCTGTCGATGAATTACAAAAAGGAATTGAAATAAAGAAGCCATATGTTATTTCACTACCAGCTGATCCGAAAGGTGTATTCACTGTTTCGAAATCGAGCGGTTCTGGTATTACAGGGATGCATGTTGCACCAAGTGAAGAGATAACAGCTTACTTTGATCAATATAGCGGGGAACTCATTTCAAAAACGGACTATCGTGATTATGGATTACTTGCACAATGGTTCACTTACGGTATCCCGCTTCATGAAGGACATTTATTCGGATGGCCAAATAAAATATTATGCTTACTAACGACATTATCTCTACTACTTCTCATTTATTACGGAATAAAAATGTGGTTAGCAAGAAAGCCGAAAGGAAAATTAGCAGCACCTCCAAAACAAAGAGATAAGAAAAGTATATTCATTTTCTTTATCATGATGGTTATACTAGGCGCTGTCATGCCTTTATTCGGACTATCTGTTTTAGTTATTTTTGCAATTGAACTTCTCATATATGTATTTTCAAAAATACGGTCATAATAAAAAAAACCACTCTACATGAGTGGTTTTCTTCATCACTGCGCCATTTTCTTTCGGTACATCTTCCCGTTCCAATAGAAGAATCGTGAAGTGAGACCTCCGTATTTTACAATGCGCCGTGCCATTTTGTGCATATTCTTTTGTGCTGATACTTTTTGGTCTGATAAATAAATACCAAGTAATCCTCGGCTTATGAGACGATGAAACTTCGCATGAGGTAAATCACCAATGCTCTTCTCTGCTTCTTCTACAAAGTGTTTCATACGATCTAATATCGCTTGCTCGTTTTCATAATAACTACAGAAATTCAAATCCCCGCCGATACGATCTTCTTCTTGATCGATGAAATAATCAAGTAAGATGTGAAGTCCTTGTACGTAAGGGAAGTATCCTTGTCTAATTTTCGCAATATCTTCATCATGTAATTCATCATGAAATGCATATGCTACAAGACAGAAAATTCCAAGCGTAGAACCGGCACATGCTGAAAATTCAAACCAGCTCATCTCAGGTAAGTTTTCTTTATGTGCTTCAAACCATGTTTTCAGGCGCGGTTCTCTTTCTTCTAACTTCACGTGTTTATGAATTTGTAAATCACAATAATAACAAGCAAGTTCATGAAGAACAGGAGCAATTTTGTCATAGTGCTTCGTTTTCTTTAAAACATCTTGGCACGTTTCAACAAGTTCATCTAAATAACCACCATCATCTTGATCATCACGATAGCGATAATAATTACCGCCACCTTCTACTTCAGGTGATAATGCCATTAACATAGATTCATGCAGTGCGGCAAAATCATTTGGGTCAAGTGATGTACTGCGGTCACATAAATTATCTAAATAATCGCTGATTGTTTGATACGCTACGATAAAACGAATGCATTCCTCTCGGTGTTCATTTGCTAGCAGCGATAAAATGCCACCACCCTCACAATGAAACGTTTTATGCTCAATACTTGCGATTGCCTGACTATGAAGCTCATCATTCGGAATATGGTAGGCACGCTCTTTCCACATCGCTAGCTCATGGTGTACAACCGGAAACACATCACGGTATACTTTCGCCATGAGCGTTATGGGATTACTCGGTACGTTCACTTCTTCCTTCATCTCCTCTATTAAATGTACAAATAATGATTTATTTGTTTGTTTTTACTATATTATTGACATGTATTTCAGTAAATGACTGAATATAATTCAAAATTTCATCACGCTCATACTCATTTAATAACTCGTGATAACAATTCGGCCATTCTTTATATGCCTTATCACCTATTTTAACATTATCAAACCACATGCGGACACGTGTTTTATCTACAAGTTTATCCTCACATGCTTGCATTAGCAAGAGCGGAACGTCTGGAAAATCGTCTATTTTTTTATGAGCAATTTCGATAGACTTAATCAATTCACTATACCAACGTACTGATACTTTGCGCAAGAACAATGAATCATTCTCCATTGCATCTCTCACTTCATGATTCCTTGTTGACATTTCCACCGTAAGATTCGTTGCAAATTGCAATTTTGGAGCCACAACATTTAATATTTTTGAAGCAAATTGAAGTGGAGCAGAAGGTCCGGCTGCTACACCTAAACATGGCGAACTTAAAACAATACCATCTACATCCTCTCTCTTCGTTTCTTGCATCATACGAATGACGATAAGACCGCCCATACTATGACCAAATAAAAAGATAGGTAACCTATACTTTCTTGCTTCTTTCACCCATAATTTAACTTCCTCTATGTATTCATCAAATGAATCAATATGTCCTCTATTTCTTGAAGTCGTTCCATGTGACGGAAGGTCCCCCATCACGACGTGGTAGCCGATATGATTCCACATTTCCGCAACGGCTTCATAACGTCCGTGATATTCCATTGCGCCGTGCACGATAACAATGACAGCTTTCGCTTCCTCTGCTTCATAATTCCACATACGGACCTCCTCCATTTCACTCTTTCTCATAATTTGATACACTAAAACTAGTCTCTAGGAAAGGAAGACTTTACATGATATATCCTTACAAAGAAAAAAATCCGAAAATTTCGAGTAGTGCTTTTATCGCCGACTATGTTACGATTACAGGCGATGTTTCCGTTGGCGAGGAATCAAGTATTTGGTTTAATACAGTCATCCGTGGTGATGTGTCACCAACAATAATCGGAGACCGGGTAAATGTACAAGACCAATGTACACTCCACCAAAGCCCTCAGTATCCTCTTATTTTAGAAGATGATGTTACAGTTGGGCATCAAGTTATTTTACATAGCTGTCATATTAAAAAGGATGCCTTAATTGGAATGGGATCCATTATATTAGATGGTGCTGAAATTGGCGAAGGAGCTTTTATCGGTGCCGGAAGCCTCGTTTCACAAGGAAAGAAAATTCCACCAAACACGTTAGCTTTCGGTCGTCCCGCGAAAGTCATTCGTGAATTAACAGAAGAAGACCGTAAAGATATGGAGCGTATTCGTACGCAATACGTTGAAAAAGGTCAATATTATAAATCATTACAGAAGTAAATTTCCGCTGCCATAAGATTGGCAGCTTTTTTTATATAAAATCTAACTTTTTCTTTACAAAACATTATTACTCCCTCAACAAAATCTTATTAAAATAAAAGCTAATATCTCCATATATATGTAAACGAGGGAGGAGAATTTTCATGAAGGTCAGTGGATTATATAAAATAGAATGTTACATTTTTAAAGGAATTAATCGCTACTTTGATCAAAAAACATTAAACATCTTTTTCAGCAATATTACCCATATCGGTGGTGCTACTTTCTCCATTGCACTTACACTTTTCTTTTTAATTTTTGCAAAAGGGACTTTACACCAAGCAGCAATCGCTACTGCTATTTCTTTAGCAATTAGCCATATTCCTGTACAAATATTAAAAAGGTGGTATCCACGAAAACGTCCTTATTTAACAATTCAGGATGCGAAATATCCAGTCCATCCATTAAAAGACCACTCTTTCCCGTCTGGTCATACAACAGCCGTTTTCTCTGTCTTCATTCCATTTATTTGCTATAATCCAAGCTTACTTGCTTTCCTATTACCGTTAGCATTATGCGTCGGTATTTCACGTATTTATTTAGGACTTCACTATCCGTCAGATGTGTTCGTCGGCATGTGCCTTGGCACTTGCTCTGGCATCATCTCTTTTTATCAATTCATCCCACTTTTCACATAAAGGAGTGATATGATGAGAGTCGCCATTTTTACCGATACTTTTACGCCACAAGTTAACGGGGTTGCGAAAACGTTAGAACGATTAACAAGTTACTTTCAGAAAGAACAGATCGCCTATTCTGTTTTCGCCCCTCAGCATACAGCTGAAGATAATTTCGTAGCTAATGTGAACAAGATGAGAAGTATCCCGTTAACAATATTATATCCAGAATGTCGCTTTTCTTTTCCTACTCCGCGTATTAAACGGGAACTTCATTCCTTTAAACCTGACATTATTCACATTGCCACACCTTTCAACATGGGACTTTGTGGACTGTATTACGCCAAAAAGTTAAACATCCCAGTTGTCGGTTCTTATCATACTGATTTCGATGCGTATTTACGCTATTACAAAATTGAATTTCTCTCCAATATGCTTTGGAACTATTTAAAATGGTTTCATAGTCATATGCAAAAAAATTTTGTTCCCTCCTCTGAAACATTACATCAATTAAAAAATAAAGGCTTTCAGGCCCTCTCCATTTGGGGACGTGGTGTAGATTGCACACTCTTTCATCCAGCTTACAATACAGACCTATTCCGAAAAAAATATAATATTACAGCGAAGTACGTTCTTTCCTATGTAGGACGAATTGCTCCTGAAAAAGATATTGATACGTTGCAAAACCTTATCGTTAAAACATCGCATACTCGAAACGACATTCATTGGCTCATCGCAGGAGACGGACCTCTAGCAACAAATTTGCGTGAAGCTGTTCCACAAACAAATGTCACTTTTACTGGCTATTTACAAAGTGCAGATTTAGCTGAAGCATATGCTTGTTCTAACATAATGGTATTTCCATCAGCTACTGAAACATTCGGAAATGTCGTACTTGAATCACTCGCATGTGGCACACCTGTCATTGGTGCAAATAGTGGCGGGGTTAAAAATATTATTACAGATGGAAAAACGGGAATTCTTTGTCCCCCTAAAAATGAGGATGCATTTCTATCATCCATTTATTCTTTATTGCAAAATGAAGAAAAACTTGAGCAGATGGGAATAGCAGCTTCATCTTTTGCAAAATCAAAAAGCTGGGATGAGATCTTTCGCGGCTTACTTAACCAGTATGAAGAAGTCCTTCAGCATACCGCATCAGAGTTACTTGCTTGAACAGAAAAACTCCCTTCAAAAAACGAAGGGAGTTTATTACACACTTGTAAATTTTAGTTGAATGAATGATACATAAGGTGAAATATCATTTATTTCCATATTCATTATAGCAAAAATAAACATAACTAAACAGACTTGTAATAAAAACCCATAAAAATTAATATATGGTTATACAGTGTTTTTGCTGTATAATGATTTTAAGAATTCCCCTTAAAATCATCTTACTCACATACCTTTATACAGCAATTGTTCCCCAATTCTGTATATCAAAAAACCTTTCATTCATTTGAAAGGTCTTTTTGAGCCTGCACATATTCTTCTTTTGTATTTACATTTATAAACCAATCTGTATTCGCTTGTACATCTTCTCCAGCAACATACTTCACATTACATTGTGATAAAAGCTGCCCCATACTTCTTTTCTCTTCCTGAAGTAAAGCATAAATCTTTTCTTTCACGCGGTTATGATACGCTGCAAGTAGCGGCTGTTTTCTTCCATTAATAATAGGTACAACTGCATCATATTCATTGCTCGTTTGCTCCAGTAAAATGGTAAACCATTCATGCGAAACATTTGGCGCATCGCAAGGCATAATAGCATACCAATCTGCTTCTATGTATTCCATTCCTGATACAATACCGGCCAGCGGTCCATTCCCTTTATAGTGCGGGATATCTTCTATAACAGGAACTTGTACGAATTGCTCTACTCGCTCTTTTATATCAGAATGACTAATGACTACAACTTCTTGGAGCGCACTTGTCATCTCTTTCAAAATATGCTCAATAAAAGTACTACCTTGCCAGCTCGCTAACGCTTTCGGCTCACCAAATCTACTCGACATACCGCCCGCTAATACAATTCCAGCCCACCTACTCATTGGCGATGTAGCTCAAATGTAATATGGCCTAATTCCGGTAAAATTAATTTATTCATCGCAAGGCGAACCGCCCCGCTCGATCCTGGCATCGAGAAAACTACTTTGCGCCCAATTGTACCCCCAATCGCTCTACTTAACATTGCGCTGCTCCCGATATCTTCTAAATAACTAATCATGCGGAACAACTCACCAAACCCGACAATCTCTTTATCTAATAGAGCTGACACTGCTTCAATTGTTACATCACGCTTCGTAATACCAGTACCGCCATTTGTTAATACAACATCTACATCTTCCTTATGATAACCAGCTAACACTGCTTGCTGAATACTTTCTTTATCATCTTTTACAATTTCATAAGAGGTTACTGTATGGCCCGCTTCTTTTAACAATTCATGTAATAGTTGTCCGCTCTTATCCGTTTCTTCCGTACGTGTATCGGAAATCGTAACAATCTTGCAACGCACTTCTTTTGGGGCTTGTTTTTTATGTTCAGTTACACTCATTTTTTATCTTTCCTTTCTTAAAGACTTTTCTTCATTTTATCATACATATCTTTACACAATTATGTATGAAGCCAATCATGCGACATGATACAATATAAGTATACTAATCCACAAAAAGGAAAGTGCACTTTCTTATACTCCTAGACTACACATCTTTAGCTACTCCTTATATTTTCTACATAATAGAATTCAATTTTAAAACTTGTACTAAAAAATAAATTGGAGGTCTACATATTATGGAACTTTATAAAAAATTAACAACAACATTCATCCTCTTATTCGTCGCTTCAATCACTGTCGGCTTTTCCTTAAAAGGCGCAATTCCATACGCTACATTAGTAAGCATTATATTCGCGACACTATTTTTACTAAGCAGTGCCTTTTGCGCAGGTAAAGCACGTCAAATGAACGGTTGATTACATATGTTCCAGAAGAAACCCACCCTTTGTAAATCATGTAAAAAGGAAATACAAACGTATGAAAAGGCTTGGATTCATATGCCATTTCCAGCAAGTGGCATGACTAATATGAAAAAGTATATTGAGCTAGATGGAGAAGTATATTGTAGTTCATGTATTCAAATTGTAAGTAAAACGAAATAAAAAAAGCTTTGCGCTCACCGCGCAAAGCTTTTTTTCATATATTATAGACCAGCTTGCTCTTTTAAAGCTGCAGCTTTGTCTGTACGTTCCCATGAAAGATCTACATCAGTACGTCCGAAGTGGCCGTAAGCTGCTGTTTGTTTGTAAATTGGGCGACGTAAGTCTAGCATTTTAATAATACCAGCTGGGCGAAGATCGAAGTTGTTACGAACTAGTTCTACTAGTACGTCTTCAGATACTTTACCTGTGCCGAATGTATCAACTGAAATTGATACTGGTTGTGCTACACCGATTGCGTATGCAAGTTGTACTTCTGCTTTGTCAGCAAGACCAGCTGCTACGATGTTTTTCGCAACATAACGAGCTGCATATGCTGCAGAACGGTCAACTTTTGTTGCATCTTTACCAGAGAATGCACCGCCACCGTGGCGAGCGTATCCACCGTAAGTATCAACGATGATTTTACGTCCTGTTAAGCCAGCATCACCTTGTGGTCCACCAATTACGAAGCGGCCAGTTGGATTAATGAAGAATTTCGTTTCTCCATCCATTAATTCTGCTGGTACTACAGCTTTAATTACGTGCTCTTTTAAGTCGCGATCGATTTCTTCCCATGTAACATCTGGGTGATGTTGTGTAGAAATTACGATAGTATCAACACGTACTGGTTTACCATTTTCATCATACTCAACTGTAACTTGCGTTTTTCCATCTGGACGTAAGTATGATAATGTATCATCTTTACGTACTTCAGTTAAACGGCGAGCTAATTTGTGAGCAAGCGAGATTGGAAGTGGCATTAATTCTTGTGTTTCATTACATGCAAAACCAAACATTAAACCTTGGTCTCCTGCACCAATTGCCTCAATCTCAGCGTCAGTCATTTGACCTTCGCGTGCTTCTAGCGCTTGGTCAACACCCATAGCGATGTCAGCAGACTGCTCATCGATAGATGTTAAAACAGCACAAGTTTCTGCATCGAATCCGTATTTTGCGCGTGTGTAACCAATGCCTTGAATTGTTTCACGAACGATTTTCGGAATATCTACGTAAGTAGAAGTCGTAATTTCCCCCGCTACCAATACTAAACCAGTTGTTACAGTTGTTTCACAAGCTACACGTGCATTTGCGTCTTTTGATAAGATCGCATCTAAAATTGAATCAGAAATTTGGTCACAAATTTTATCTGGATGTCCTTCAGTTACAGACTCAGATGTGAACAGATGACGTTTTTTTGTCATGTGGTAAACCTCCCTACAGTAATTGTATATATTGTACGGAACTCATCCTTAATTTGCCACAAACTGCGACATACATTTATTCTCCCACACAAGCATACAGAAAAACCTTTCCTACTTTACATAGAGGAAAGGTTTAATTTGCTACTTGCATACTGCTTTTTGCCCTTCGCTCTTATCGTTCGAGACCTGTAGCCTCGCACAGGTTTTAGCACCTATTCACCTGCATTTATCAATACAAGTGAGGTTGCTGGGCTTCATCGGGCCTGTCCCTCCGCCAGCTCGGGATAAGAGAGTATCCGTCCCAACCTATACTAAAGAAATGATATTCATTTGTCAATTAATATTCACATTTTCCTGAAAGTTTTTCTCAATACGCCTAAAATGAAATATTAATAGGGAAATAATACATTCACACAAACAAAAAGAAATAAATAGTATACATTATTTATATAATTGTGTTATACTCTTGTTGGGGATTACGAGAAATATTTCATTAAATGAAAAGGATGGTATATAAATATGAGTACTGTGAATGTCCAAATTGGTTTACACGAATTATTGAACGGAAGCAATGCACAGATTCAACTAAGTGTTCCGCAATTAGTGGAAAAAGTATTAATGCGAAATGAAGGGAAATTAACTTCTACTGGTGCCGTTTCTGCTTCAACAGGAAAATATACAGGACGTTCTCCTAAAGATAAATTTATTGTGAAAGAAGCATCGGTTGCTGACAAAATTGCTTGGGGAGCTGTGAACCAACCGATTTCTGAAGAACATTTTAATAAATTATATACTAAAGTTTTAGAATACTTAAAAGAAAAAGAAGAGTTATTCGTCTTCAAAGGATTTGCAGGCGCTGACCGCAATTACCGCCTACCAATTCAAGTTATTAATGAATATGCATGGCACAATTTATTTGTACATCAATTATTCATTCGTCCAACTGAAGAAGAATTAACAACTCATGAGTCAGGGTTCACAATTGTTTCTGCACCGAATTTCAAAGCTGATCCAGCTGTTGACGGTACAAACTCTGAAGCATTCATTATGGTTTCATTCGAAAAACGTATTGTACTAATTGGTGGTACAGAATACGCTGGAGAAATGAAAAAATCAATCTTCTCTATTATGAACTTCTTACTACCTGAACAAGATATTCTTTCTATGCATTGCTCTGCAAACGTAGGTGAAGAAGGTGACGTAGCACTATTCTTCGGTTTATCTGGAACAGGTAAAACAACCTTATCTGCTGATCCAAACCGTAAATTAATCGGTGATGATGAGCACGGTTGGTCTGATAACGGTGTATTCAATATTGAAGGCGGTTGCTATGCAAAATGTGTAAACCTTTCTCACGAGAAAGAACCACAAATTTTCGATGCAATCAAATTCGGATCTGTTTTAGAAAACGTTATCATTAATAACCAAACGCGTATCGCAGACTACAACGATACTACTTTAACAGAAAATACTCGTGCTGCATACCCTATGCATGCGATCGACAATATCGTACTGCCAAGTGTTGCTGGACACCCAAATACTATTATTTTCTTAACTGCTGATGCATCTGGCGTATTGCCTCCAATCAGTAAGTTATCAAAAGAGCAAGCTATGTATCATTTCTTAAGTGGTTACACTAGTAAACTAGCAGGAACAGAGCGCGGTGTTACATCTCCGCAAGCTACATTCTCAACTTGCTTCGGTTCACCATTCTTACCACTTGATGCATCTCGCTACGCTGAAATGCTTGGTGAAAAAATCGAGAAACACGATGCGAAAGTATTCCTAGTAAACACTGGCTGGACTGGCGGCGAATACGGCGTTGGTAAACGTATGAACTTAGGTTATACTCGTGCAATGATTCAAGCAGCATTAAGCGGTGAACTTGCAAAAACTGAAACAGCTAAACATGACATCTTCGGTCTTGAAGTTCCACTTCACGTACCAGGTGTACCTGACGAAGTGTTAATGCCTGAACAAACTTGGGCTGATAAAGCTGCTTACAAAGCAAAAGCAATCGAGCTTGCAAATGAATTCAAAGAGAACTTCAAAAAGTTCGAAAGCGTTTCTGAAGATATTATTAACTTAGGCGGCCCAATCGCTTAAATTAACACTTTCTGTTGGAATAACCCTTTACTCATATGAATAAGTGTCGTGTAACCGTAAAGTTTCGCGTACTCACCGACAAAACCCAATGCGGCTTAACGGTTACACACACTTACATAAAAAAGAAGCTTACGTTTTTACGTAAGCTTCTTTTTATATCTTATATAAAGTGAAACGTTAATCTCTTCATCTGTGACTTAGTTCAATAAATTACAGAAAATTCATTTTATACTCATTCATTTTTAGTTTTTTATGACACAATTTACATATACAGGAAAGGGTGAAGCCTATGAAAAATTTTTCTCGTGCAGGAAAAATTTTATTCATTTACGGAGCGATCCAAATTTTTTGGGGACTTGTAATGCTTAACGTTAATTTATTTGAGCATACAAGTGAAACGATAAAATATATTATTCTAATTATCGGAATAATTTGTTGTATTATATCCAAATTTTTTAAAGAACATAAAAGTCCTACTAATACGTGATTTCATGTTAACTTATTAGAAGCAGAAACCTGCATTTCAGGCAAAGTTTCGCTTCCTGTTGTACTATCCATCACTGAATCACTTATCCCAGAGTAAACCTATTTCCACAGGGACAAATCACGGTTTCGAACATATAAATTATATCCCTACTCATTACATCTCTCTGGTTTCACATCGCATGAGGCTAAAAGAGGCTCTGACCGCTTCTATCCCTCGCTGGATCCTCTATTCCATCCAAAAGAGGTTTTTTATCTTTTTATCTTTTTATCTTTTTATCTTTTTTAGCTCTTCGTTAATTCTTTCTCATCTTTCATGCTATAGTATCCTAAATTCACAACGATTAAGAAATAACCACCCATAATCCCTACTGCAAATGCCCACATAACCATGTGGTGCTCAATTTCGTACATAATAATAGCACCCAAAATGGCAGCTGCAAAACGGTTAAACATACCGAGTGTCGGTGCTTTCGTCTTCTTTACAATACTATCTCCAAGCTTCTCAATTCTTCTCCCTAAAAGCCAAACGCAATACATACTTACAATAAGCCCAATTCCAGCGCCTAAAAAGTGTGCTGAAAACGGTGTTAACATCCAACCTAGTAACAAAATACCTAGTATATAATACGATTGGATTTTAAATGATCTTAGTGACATACTAATCATGCTGTACCTCTCTTCATTCGTTCTTATCTATTCAACAAAAAATTTCTTTCAAATTCATATTCCTTACATCCATTTCACTCAAATTAAAAACAACATAAACCGTATGTTTATGTTGTTTAAATGTTTTTAGGAAATAATATTATACAAGATCTCGAACATCATATTCTCATATTTTGTGACGGTTTTCCAAACTTTTTTCGTCCATTTATGAAAAAAATGATATCAATCTATGAACATACGGATATGATGTAATAAGCACACAAATAAAGGGGGCGTCTAATGATTTATTTTTTAATGGCTCTCATTCACCTCATTATCCCTGCACTTATCGGACTTTCATTGTATTGGTACACGAAAAACCATAGCATTTTTTACGCTGTCCTCGGTGTTCTTCTTCCAGGTATTATTCTTATTACACTCTTCCGTATTCCATTTTTAAACTTAATTCCACTTATTACTGCTATCTTATTTCTCATCTTCTTACCAAAAATAAAAAAATAGGAAAGCAGATCATAGGTGATCTGTTTTCCTATTTTGATATAGGTTCCCCTGCAATAGAATGAACTTTTACTTTCTCCGATTTCACAAACCATAAACCGACAAAAATGATAATTCCACCGATGATTTGTTGAAACGATACATATTCATTTGCCCAGACAGCTGCAAATAAAACAGCTACAAGCGGCGTTATATACATATATACCATCGTATGTGACGCCCCAATTTTTTGAACACCAACATACCACATGACTAAGCCGAATACTGTTACAAAGAAAATGGAATATAGTAAGGCGAATAGTGTCATTCCGTGTGTAATGTGAAATGGCATTATAAATACATATGGTCCACTTAACAATAAAAGCGGAATCGCGCCAACTAAGGCTGACCATGCGGTAACACGTAGTGCTGAATATTTTTTAATTAATGGTCCTGCTAAAACAGGATAAAGCCCCCAGCATATTGATGTAATAAGTCCAATTCCATTGCCATAAAAAGAACTAGCAAGTGAATGTCCTGCTACTAAAACTAATGCTGCACCACTAAAGGCAATGATAGAACCTATGAGCTTTCGAGAAGAAAACTTTTCTTGTTTCAGAAAAATCGCAAATACAGTTGTAAAAATAGGTGAAATAGAAATGAGTAAAGAGGCATTTGTAGCGGATGTATATTTGACAGTTTCCATAAATAACGTTTGATACAGTACAATACCTACAACGCTAACGATGATTAATCTAGGTATATCCTTTCGCTCCATATAAACCGACTTTTCAATAAAAAAAGTAAGAAGTAACAGGAGCGGTGCCGCCGCCATCATACGAAGTGCGGTAAACTCAATTGTTGTAAATTCTAAAAGTCCATACTTCGCAATTGTATAGTTAATCCCCCAAATAATAACAACACTTAAAATTAATAACTCAATTCCCCATCTTCTCATGCGTATCCCCTCCGCAAAGAAAATTATACAGAAAATTCAATCATGTGTACATTTCATTATGTGAAAAAACTTTTTATTATATGAAACGTTTTGGTAAATGAAATTATATTGGCGCAACTCCATTTATATCGGCGACTTCCCAAATATATCGACTTATAAAATAAAAAAAGGTGATTCCAAAATACATTTTGGAATCACCTTTCCTTTACTATACTCGAACGTGTAATTTCATATTTGGATTATAAAACTGGCTTGGGCTCTTCAACTGAAAAGTTCCTCCACCTTCATGCCAATCAACCGTTAACTTATCGTCCATAAATACAAGCTTTGTACGATCAGCGATAAAATTCATTGTGCTTGATTCAATATCCACATCGCGCTCATCTTTCTCTGCTACAGCTACTAAATCGATGATTCCGCTCATGACACAACCGCAACCCTCATTATCGTAAAATAACTTTATATATTTCGCTTCACTTGGAATCGTATCCATAATCTTTTTATATGCTGCTTCTGTTACAGTAACGTACATATGTTAATCTTCATCCTCTCTTCTCTTATCATTCATATATTGTATCACCATTTTTCTTAAAATTTATATACAGAAAATTAAGACTAATATACAATGTATGTGATAAAGTTTCAGCAATCGAGCTTTTATGAGTAGTTCATACAGGAGAAAGGAGGTTTGCTATCCGTGTTCAAACTACAACGATATCCTATTTTATTAAGTCTATTTGGTAGTTTCTTCATTTCTAGCGAAATGCTATTACAGCATGTACTTCCCTATTCTCCTTCTATCGGCTGGATTCTAGGCTTTATTTGTTTCCTATCGCTTCTTATTTCGCTACGAAGAATACAAACAACTCATAAAGCAAGAATCATCTTAAGGAGGATTATTAAACATGCCAGCCTTAAAAAAAATAGAGCAATCACTCGATCACTTATTTCAAATTGAAAAATACGGAAAAGATAGTGCCTTTAGTCGATTTATCCCAGCCGTATATGATCCTATCAAATTTCCTTGGCAACAATTTTTCGAAGCAAATTTTGTAGATTTATTTAACAGCCTTATGATGCACGGATCTGAAAATGTAAACAAAGTATTTTTAGCTGTATTCCCTACAGATGACGTTCTTGAAACATTCATTTCACAATCCACACCCGGTGATTTACTCTTTATGCACCATCCCCTTGTAATGGAGTGCGGTGATCCAATTGGAAGATCAGGCCGCGGTTTCATACCAATTCCTGAAAAATATTTGCAAGGAATAAAAGAAAAACAACTTTCTATATATACATGTCACGTACCAATGGATTTTCATCAAACGCATGGAACGAGTATTTCAATTGCAAAAGCATTAAACGCTACTGTAGTGGACGACTTTGCATATGGAGGTCCAGAACAAGAACCAGTTGGCCTTATTTGTGAAATAGATGAAACATCAACAGAAGCACTCCAAAAACATCTAAAACAACTCTTCCAGATCCCTTACACAGACTTCGAAGGTAAACGACATGATTCCATCAAAAAAATCGCAATTATCGCTGGATGTGGCGATGTTGTATCTTTAATGAAGGAAGCAGAAAAAAAAGGTGCCGAAGCATATATTACAGGAGAAATCCATTGCCATATCGACAATGATTACGGGCGACATAAATACTCGCTCATTATGGATTATGTAAAAGAAACAAATATGTCTCTAATTGGGGTGTCACACTCTGCCTCTGAATATTTAGTGAAAGAGACATTGATGTATGATTGGTTTAAAGAGAATTTTGATGTGGATGTTATTTTGCTTCCTCAGGAGAAATGGTGGCTCTAACACTACTTAATTCTCCTACCGCTATTTTTGAAATCTAGACACAAAATACGATCAGCCACACAAAAATATAGAATCCGTAATATACATATAGTAGTTCTATTTTTAAAACTAGATTTTCAAAATATAGAAAGGAGAACGTACATGTATCAACGTAATTGTTTTAGTTGCGATGGCAGACGCAATAGTGGTGGTTCTAACGGAAACACTGGGCCCACTGGTAGCACCGGGGCTACCGGAAGTACTGGACCTTCCGGGCCTACTGGGGCTACTGGACCTACTGGTAGTGCTGGACCTTCCGGAGCTGGTTTCCAAAGTACTACCACCTTCAGTCTAGCAGCGGCCCCCAACTATAAAAAAGGACAAGTTGTCACTTATACGGGCAGTGGCTATGTTGTAAAAAAGGATGCACCTCAAGGATTTCCAAATGTATCTCCGGATTATATCATATTAGTAGAAAGTGGACCTACCGGTAGTACCGGACCTACGGGGAACACCGGACCCATGGGATCTGCCGGTAGTGCTTCAGCAAAAAGTATTGTTTTTCAGGGAACAAATGCTGGTTTTCAACGTATAGCGGGTTCTCCTGGAATTGACTCCAATGTTATCCCATATGTCACTGCTGGAGCCGGTAGTATAGTTGGCTTTTCTGCGTCTATAAATATAAATAATTTACCTGCTGCTGTTTATACGATTAATATTTGCAGAAATGTCCCAACAAACCTCACATCCCCTACTTCTAGCTACATCCTATCTACTATTACCTTAACTACTACTGACAAAATTACCGGAACTATGGTATTTTCTATTAAACCAACGGATAGCGGAGCAGGACAAATTCAAGTATTTAATCCTACTCCAGCAGTAGGTCCCGCTACTGTAACTTGGACTAGTATTACAACTGGAAACCCAATTGTCAGAGGAGATGCTATATCCCTTTATATTACCCCTGGAATTACTGCAAGTGCTGTATACTCTGTTTTTCTCATTACTGATATATAGCAATTCATTCCATAAAAAAAGACCCGAGATTCGGGTCAACAAATAGAAATATAAATGAACTACAACAAATAACAGACAAAGCCATTATATATTTTTCATAGTAAAACATCCATTATTTTCTTTTTACACTATCAATATATTATTTTTCGTTATCGTCCTCTTTTTTAGAACGTCTACCTAAGAAGAACACAAGAACTAATAATATAATTACCAGTAGTACTCCGCCGATAATGTAATATAGCGTGTAGTCTTTTTTCGCTTCTACCGCTGTATCATTTAACTTATCGGCTTTCTTTCCTTCAATTGTAAATTTCTTCGTCCATTCCCACTTTTGATCGCCATCAGTGGCTTTCACTTCTACTCGGTACATTCCTGGATCAAACGCTTTGTTTTCCCAGCTAATAGCGTAATCAAAGTTTGAGTTTGGCGCCATTCTTAAATTTTCTTTTTTCGCTTCAAATAAAACGTCTGTACCTTTTTCTTTATATACCTTTGCATCAACACTTAAATTTTTTAACATTGCTGGCTTTACGTTTTGTAAATTTGCAGTAACAACGTTACGCCCGTTAATTTGTGTTGGCTTTACTTCGTTTAATTTCATGTCTGGTTTTACTTCAGCATCCGTCTCTTTTAAAACAACGCCAATTGCGTATGCATATTTATTTTCAATTTGCACACCTTCATCTTTTTTCTTTGCATTCTCATCTTCTTTTTCTTTAAAGTATAAACCACCTAAAATAACACCATCAAACGACTCACTTGGCATTTCCAAGTTTATATCAACTGTCACTATGCTGTTAGCTGGGACTTTCGTTTCTTTTGGCATTTTAACAATTTTAGAAAACGGATATTTCAAAGTAGAATCCGTTTTTGGTTCTACTGTACTATAATCTGTAATACCATTGCTATTCGTAATTGCTGTATTAGCAAACGATTCTACCACAACTTCTTTATTCGTATCATTTTTCATTTGGACTTGAATTGTTTGCTTTTGTCCAGGTTGCATTTTCAAATCAAAATACGTTTGATTTTTATCAATTTGATTTTCTGGTATAACTGCTGTCACAGCGAATTTCATTTCAGCCGCATATACTGAAAAAGCGTTTACCATGAAGAATGTAATTAATAGTAAGCTAGTAAATAGTTTTTTTACCATCTCTTATGTAGTCCCCTTCATATCCATTTTATAGACAAGAAAGAGATAAGGTTAAAGCCATTCCCTTATCTCTTCTCATTTTCCTCTTTTATCTTAAAATTCCTCTTACTTACATAGG
Organism: Bacillus sp. AFS012607; assembly: GCF_002558005.1. Taxonomy (NCBI): domain Bacteria; kingdom Bacillati; phylum Bacillota; class Bacilli; order Caryophanales; family Bacillaceae; genus Bacillus; species Bacillus sp. AFS012607. The sequence goes on along the minus strand of NZ_NTVM01000028.1, from coordinate 110,556 downwards.
AGCGTCTGTTAGTTCCCAAGTTAGTGAAGTTGTGTATTGTGTTTGTTCTTTTTTCGTTTTACCTGGTACAGATAACTCTACGCTTTGTTTCGCTTCTGTTGCATCTTTACCAAACGTATTTACCCATGTACCCATACCTTGGTTTTCTTTTGCATCGATTAAATCAGATGCTGCACCACTTGGATTTAATGTGATAGATTGTTCTGCTGTTGGTGCGTCGCTACCTGCGTTTGATTTCAAAGCTGAATTTTTTAATGTTAATGCTGCACCATCCAACGCTTTATCATCTGCAGTTTTGAATTGACCATTTTGTTTTACTGTTAAATGCCATCCAGCATTTGTACCACGATTATCTGTTACTTGAACGTAGTTCGGCACGTCAATTACAGAACCGTCTACTTTTTTCTTTACTTTATCTAATTCTGCAAAGTAGATTTCGTTATTCCCTGATGCTTTTTGTGTTTTAAAGTTGAAGTTAGATACATAATCAATACTTAGTGGACCATCTGTACCTTTTTTATCTGGATCAACTGGATCTACAGTTTCATCTGGATTCTCTGGATTAACAACATCAATTTTATCTGTATTTTTCTCGAATTTAATAAATGCTTTTGAGTCTAATTTCCCGCCATCTTTCTCAGCTGCAAATGCAGACGTCCCTACTGATACTGATGATAATGTTACCGCTCCAATTAATGCTATTTTTGCTAGTTTCATAGTTTTATACCCCTTTATAATCATTTTTTAAAATTCAGTCATTCTTAATTTTCAATCTTGTATAAGCTTAGTTTGGTGTATCTTCTAAAGTCCAAGTTAACTCAGCTGAATATTTCGCACCTTTTTCTTTCGCCGTCGTACCTGGTACGAATAAGCTCACACTCTGTTTACCTTGTTCTGTTCCTTTACCAAATGCAGTCGTCCAATCACCCATACCTTTATTCTTTGCGGCAGTAGTAATTTCCACCGCATCTCCACCTGGAGCTAGCGTTACTTTATTTTTAAATGTTGTAGGTGCATATTGTGCATCAGTTACAGAATTTACAGCTGGGTTACTTAAGCTTAAAGCTGCATTTGTTAACTCACTATTACCACTTTTAAATTGTGCATTTTGCTTTACTTTCAATTTCCATCCTGCATTTGTACCACGGTTATCTGTTACAGATACGAAGTTAGGTACTTCAACTGTTTTGCTCCCTTGTTTCACTTTATCCAATTTTGCAAAGTACGTTTGATCATTACCAGAGATAACTTGCTCGCCGAAGTGTAAGTTAGAAACGTAGTTAATACTTAATGGACCTTTTGTTCCTTTTTCATGGTCATCAGGGTTCTCTGGTGTAACTTTTTCATTTGGATTTTCTGGATTGTTTGGATCTGTTGTGCTTGTATCTTCAATAAACGTTACATCGGTTTTTGATTTCATATTTGCTTTCTCTTCCGCAAATGCTGAAGTTCCTACTGCTGCAACTGATGTTAATGATACTGCACCGATTAATGCTAATTTTGCTAGTTTCATATGTACCTTCCCCTTTTCTCTGTTTTCATCTATTTTTTATTTTGAATACACTTGCTTTCCCCTAATTCTTTTGAATACATATAGAGATAAAACAATCGAAAACAATCCTATATATTGTTTGAAGTCCCGTGTCTGGCCTCCTGTTTTCGGTAAATATTTATCTCCATTTTTATTTTTATCAACTGTCTCTTTTTTTGTATTTATCTTTGTCGGATCAGTTGATGTATTTGGTGTATAGCTATTCGAAAATGTAATACCCGCTTTTGAATTCGTACTTGTAGCCGTTACTACATTTGCCATAAGAAACGGCACACATATAACTGTGGAAACGATAATACCAACTATTTTTTTCATTACTCTCTCCTTTCTAAAATTTATATATTTCATATATTTTTAGAGAGGAGCATCGGTTAATGTCCATTCTAGCTGTCCAGCATATTTTGTATTTGCTTTGACATTCGGCCCTGGTTTTACTTGTAAATGAATTCCCTCGTTTTCCTTCCAATTTAATGAAACCTCCTCGTCGTTTTTAGAAGTATACGAGAATGCTTCTATACTAGAATTACTTAAAGGTGTATCCTTTCCATTTCGTTTGTAAATCAATGCTCCCGTCAATGTGTCATTTTGCGCTGAAGTTAATGGTGTAATTTCCTTTACATATACACTCCATTTTTGCTTTTTAACACGATTATCGGTTACCTTTAAAGAATTTGAAATCGCCTTCGGTGTGTATGTCGTTGTTTTCGATGGAATTGTTACATCTCCAAAGGTAATTTCTTTTGGTACGTCTACTAACTTTAAAGTCCCATCAACGACAGTAACCGGTACTTGAATCTCCGCTTGTACACCTTGCTTCGTTTCAATTACAACCGTTACAGTATGATTCCCTATTGTTTTTGTATCCGGAATATTGATTAACTTCATTACTGATATTGGTTTATCTACATCCAAATTCGTATCTACAGATAAATCTGTCACAAATTTAGAAATATCCATTTTTGTTAAATCTGTTCCTTGCACTACTTTTTGTGGGACTGGTTTCCCAGTCGGAATACCTTTATACCTTATTTTTGCGATTCCATCTCGATTACTATCTTGCCCATTCTTATCGTCATCTAAATAGTTTTTAGCTGACACCGGTATTTCAAGATAACCATCTTTATAATATTTCATTACATCAGCACCTTTTACAGGAGAACCTGTAATTGTCATCTCGTAAATTTTCCCGTTGAATTCTTCTGTTTTTAGCGCATTTGCTTTCGCAACCGCAGTGACCTTATTGTTTTTCCTGCTAATATCAAAGAAGCTACTTACATCATCTCCACTTTCCACATCTTGAATGGAAACATCATTCACAGTAAAATCCTTATTCACTTCACTTTCTAATACAAAAGATTTCGCATAGTGAATATCTTTCGATTGAGCAGGCATATTTTGATATACCTTATAAGAAAGTTGACGGGAATTATCTTCCACGATATCTCCTATTACACTTGGAGCTGGAATTTCAATTTGTGCAATCGCTAATTGGTCGTATGATACATTAACACCTGAAGCATTTAATCTAACTTCTAGCGGTAATTCTGTTAAATTATCAAATGTAATTGTCATATCTGCTTCTGGAGTAGCTACTGGGCCTGCTGTTCCAGAAAACTCTATTTTATTATTCCCTTTGTCTTGATACCTAATTGAACTCGTATCATACACGTATAAATTCGTTAAATGACTACCATCATTACGTAACGTTACATTTTTATAACTATTTATCCTTTTGAAATTCCACATTGCCGTTAATGGTACTTTTTTACTTGTTCCGTGTTCATAAAATTCAAAGGAAGCATTATAAGTTTGTCCTGACCTTCCGTTCCCATATAATTGTAAAAAGTTTTTTGCATCACCTTTAGTTATTGGTGTTTTAACATCTACAGATGAAGCTGTCATAGAGTGAATATTAATACGGACATCAATCCATTTCCCTTGATATTCACCAGCTTTTTTTACTAATACGTACTGTTCTCTATTTGAATTTCTAAATGTATATTGACTTTGACCAGTTCTGTCATTGCTACTACCCTTTACCTCATATGTTACTTGTGGGCTCCAAACAAATCTAAAAGCATATTTACCCGGGATAGAAGGCCCTTCACCTGTTCTATTATTTATTACCTTTACATTTGGATATCTAAGAATACTTGTAACAGGACTAGCAGCTAGTAGAGATTGGCTCTTTAATACCTTCTCAGCTTGAATAGCAGGTAATTCCTGATTATTTTCGTTTACCTTATTGCTCTCTTTTAATTCATTTTCCTTTGATACGAGTTCTTCATTAACCTTTTCTTTCTCTAAAGTATTCGTTTCTTTTGGAACTTCAGCATTAGTAGGCTTTATTTCTTGTTTTTTATTTTCTTCCGATACTTTTACTTTTTCATTTTTTTCTTTTTTCACAACTTCCTCTGAAGCCTTTAGATTTTCATCAGAAATAGCTACATTTAAAGCCTCTTTTTTCTCTACAACATGTAGAGAAGGAGATTCAATTTTCTTTTCATTCCCTTCAAACTTCACTATCTGTTCAAATTTGTACTCTCCAGCTTTTTTCATTTGAATGACTACATATACGTCACCGATAAAATTACTTTGTTCATTCTTTTCAATTTTTACAATGTGATCTTCTGTTACTGAAATGTTTTGAATCGCTTTATTATTTTCATTCATTTTTTTCGTTTCTTCTTCATTAAAGAGCTGCTCATTAGATAATTTCAGCTCGATATTAGCATCTTGTTTATTTGTATTTGTAATCTTTAATACTACATTTTCATCAACTTTTATTTCTTGTTTATCCATATGAACAATAAAACGTCCTTGCTCGTCATTTGTAACCGCATAAACTTTCGTTGCAGAGTAGTCTAGCACACCAACTTGTGTAAATAATATTCCTCCAGCGAGAAGTATACGCCCAAATTTCCCTATTTGATTTTGCAATGTACTTCCCTCCCTCGCTTTTTATGCACAGAATATTCCGAACATTAAATGTATTAATCGACTAAATTTACAATCATAATGTGTATTCTGAAAAAATAAAAAGCCTGGTTGCCTTTTCGATTTTCATATATCACAACATGTGTGAAAATCCAAACTGCAACCAGACTATCATAGTAATTTTCATTACCTTAGACTCTTAGCTTTGCGACCTATCCTTTCGAACAGTGTGCCTATTTATTTTTTTTGAGACAACAAAAAGTCCAGTTGCCTCTTCGATTTTCATACACACAACTATGTGTGAAAATCCAAACTGCAACCAGACTATCATAGTAATTTTTATTACCTTAGACTCTTAGCTTTGCGACCTATTCTTTCGAACAGTGTGCCCATTTATTTTTTTTTAAGAAAACAAAAAGTCCAGTTGCCTCTTCGATTTTCATACATACAACTATGTGTGAAAATCCAAACTGCAACCAGACTATCATAGTAATTTTCATTACTTTAGACTCTTAGCTTTGCGACCTATCCTTTCGAATAGTGTGCCAAATATAGGAATTTATTTATCGTGTTTTGAATATACCATTAAAACCAAAAAAAGAAAATAGTTTTTTCAGAAAAAAATAATTAATTTTTATAGTCTAAATTCCCCCCGGAAAATCCATAATGAAAACTTTCAAAAAACATTTTGATATTAAAAACACATCATACATTCTTTATAGATAAAGTGAAACTTTAATCAGCCCTCACCAATCGGGCTGCCCGGCAAATAGCGGGATAAAATAAAAAAACATCACTTCCAAATAAGTGATGTTTTTTGTAGTTAATGCAGTGGTAACATAACCTCAACCGTCGTTCCAACCCCAACTTCACTTTCAAAACTCATTTTACCGTTGTGATCTTTAATAATTTTTTCTGTAACTACTAAACCTAGACCAGTTCCTGTTTCTTTCGTTGTATAAAAGGCTTCGTTTAACTTTGGAATTTTATCTTTCGGAATGCCGCATCCCTCATCTTTCACTTGAACGATGATTCCTTCTTTTACAGTAACTTTAATCGTAATTGTTCCGCCAACTGACATTGCTTCAATTGCATTTTTAATTAAATTAAAAAAGACCTGTTTTAATCGTTTTTCATCACATGTAATTGATGGTAAGTCTTTACTGTAAATACCTTGTATGTGGACTCCTTGTTTTAAAGCAGGCTTTTCCATAACTCGAATAACATAAGAGATAATTTCTTGTATGTTATGAGTTTCTGATTCTAGTGATTTAGATTTCTCAAATCCACTAAGTTCTGTAGCAATTATATGAATCCGATCTACTTCTTGTTTCATAATATCACTATAAATTTTATCCTCTGGATGCTTGTCTGCTTGTTTATTCACAAGTTTTTTTAAGTTTGCTAAAGGTCTTCTAATCTTATAACCAATAACCGTTGCCATCTTTCCAACAGCTGCTAGTTTTTCTGTTTGTTTTATTTCTTTGTCCATCATCTCAAGCGTACGAACGTAAGACTGAACCCTCAAAAATATAATCCAACATATAATAGTAAATACACTATATAATGCCATTGGGATTAAAACGAGAGAAGATTGAATAATGATTCCTGTAAAAGCGTACTTCCCGACAAGTATCGCTGGAACTAACCAGAAATATCTTTTATTCACAAAGATTGGTGCAAACAAAATAAAAAATACTTCTACTATATTTCCACCGTCAAATTCCGCATCGCTACCATAATAAATCATAATGTTGTGGATACAATCTAATACATTATAGCCAATTAGAATAATATACTTTACCGCAAAAACATTCTTCCATTTCATAAAGTATATTCCAATGCAAAACAATACTACCATCAAAAAGTAAAGCCATAAACCTAAACCATCTTCAAACTTTCCTACGCCTTCTTGCTCTCCCGCGATCAAAGGTACGATAAATTCATAGGCAAGATCATACACAAAAAATATAATAAAAAATAAACTTAAAAATACTTTCAACGCCTTTATTTCTTCATTTTTAAATATATAGCCTTTATTCATATGGTAACTCCTAGCTTTTCTTCCACTTGAATTTCAGTATTTCCACACTTCCTTGGCAGAATAATGTCTATTCTCGTTCCAATATTTCTTTCACTTGAAATATGTAACTCACCAAGGTGCTCGGCGACAATTCGATTCGCTACTGTAAGACCCAGACCAATTTTATCTTGTTTCGTTGTATAAAAGGCCTCTGTAACACGGGCTAAGTTTTCTTGCTTAATACCATGACCATTATCAATTAAGCTGATCATCACATACTCTTTCCCTTTATTTTCTAACCGTAAATGTAATATGCCACCTTGCTCCATTGCTTCTAAAGCATTTTTTATCGTATATAGAAAGACTCCTCTTATTCTTCGTTCATCACATTCAACTTCTATTGTTTGTTCTCCCACATTAGAAATAAGCTGCACATTTAATTCATTCATTTTTTCGCGAAGAGTTGTTGTTGCTTGTAATACAATTTTTCCCAGATCATGTTTCTTATAAATAGAAGGCTTGCATGTAGCAACTTCCATCAACTCACTTATCATATTATTCATATTTTCTATTTCAAAGATCATACGTTTATAAACAGGATCCTCTTCATGCTTCTCTCTTTGTAATTGCGTAAATCCTTTTAATGAAGCGAGTGGATTTTTAATTTCATGTCCAACCGTCGCTGCCATTTTTCCGATTACTGCTAATTTTTGTGATTCACTAGCAATCGCAATACTTTCCTTTACAGCTGAAAGATATTGTAAAAATCGGTTTAAAATGATATATGCAGCTATTAACATAAGTGTACACATAATAAGGAACATAAATGCTTTTATTTCCTCTAATACAAATAAATAAATTAAATATTTTCCTACAATAGAAGAAAGTAAGATTACATAAAATTTTTTATTTAAAAATATGGGTACAAAGAAAATGAGAATAATTTCTATTATATTTGTCGCATCAAACGCCGCCTTATTATAAAAAATATACGAAAATATATTAGCGATTTCTATCCCTATGTATGCAAATATCCATGCATATTTAACAAGGTTTGCCTTCTCTTTTTTCATTAAATATATATTCACGCACAGTATTGCTACTCCGCAAATAACTTGCCATACTATGTTGTATCCCTTATCCATTATTGATTTATTGTCTAATACAATTGCATAGAAAATTTGATATACAATAACAATAACATATAACACCCATAAAAGGATTTTTGCATTCCTTTCTTCTTCTTTATATGATAGAAAACTTTCTTTCACTTCAACACCCCTTCAAAATAATATCTCGAAGAATACCATTTATTATAATAAATGATTTTCATAGACAAACAAAGATAAATCGCAAATTTGAGGAAAATCATCCCAACGATGCAACATCTTCATGCTATATACAAGCATAAAAACCATAAACAATAATACGTATATTATGGGAGGTGTTTTTATGGACGGCAAAAAAAATAAAAAGATAGAACAACTCCAATCTTTCACGCGTGAAAATGAAGGAAAGGAGATGACAACAAATACAGGTGTTAAAATTTCAAATGATGAAAACTCTTTAACAGCTGGAGATCGTGGCCCTACCCTTCTAGAAGATTTCCTTATGCGAGAAAAACTTTCTCACTTTGACCGTGAACGAATTCCAGAACGAGTCGTTCACGCACGAGGATACGGAGCACATGGCATTTTTGAGTTATATGAATCTTTAGAAGAGCTAACAATGGCCCATTTTCTACAAGACCCTTCAAAAAAAACACCGCTTTTCATTCGTTTCTCTGAAGTAGCTGGATCAAAAGGAGCAAATGAAACGAATCGAGATGTAAGAGGATTCGCCGTTAAATTTTATACAGAAGAAGGAAATTTTGATTTAGTAGGAAACAATATTCCCATTTTCTTTATTCAAGATGGCATTAAATTCCCTGATCTTATTCACGCCCTTAAACCAGAGCCGCATAATGAAATTCCACAGGGACAAACAGCACATGATACTTTTTGGGACTTCATCGCCAATAATCAAGAATCAGCTGCAATGATGATGTGGATTATGTCCGATCGTACAATTCCAAGAAGCTTTCGAATGATGCAAGGATTTGGCGTTCATACATTTCGTTTCGTTAATAAAAATGGAAAGTCACGATTCGTGAAATTCCACTGGAAGCCAAAGCTCGGCGTTCATTCGTTAATTTGGGATGAAGCACAAAAACTAGGTGGTGCTGATCCAGATTACCATCGCCGTGATTTGTGGGAAAATATTAATGCTGGAAACTATCCTGAGTACGAACTTGGCATTCAAATTTTAGAAGAAGAGGACGAATTTAAATACGGCTTCGATATATTAGATGCAACGAAAATTTGGCCTGAAGAAGATTTTCCCGTTAAAATCATTGGGAAAATGACCTTAAATCGCAATGTAGATAATGTATTCGCTGAAACTGAACAAGTGGCACTACACCCTGGAAGTATCATTCGTGGTATTGACTTTACCAATGACCCTCTCTTACAAGGTAGACTCTTTTCTTATACAGACACACAATTAGCACGCGTTGGTACAAATTATCAAGAACTACCGATTAACCGTCCAATATGCCCATTTCATAACAATCAAAGAGATGGTGCATCTAAATATATAATCGACAAAGGAAACGTTGCCTACCATAACAATTCCTTAGCAAATAATTCTCCTTATACTGTACCTGGGACAAAGGGGGGGGGCGTTACATATCCTTCTACTGTATCTGGTCATAAAACAAGGGAAACTGCTGCTAGCTTCAAAGACCACTTCTCTCAAGCTCGTTTATTTTGGAATAGTATGAGTCACGTCGAAAAAATCCATATTATACAAGCTTTCTCCTTTGAATTAGGAAAAGTCAAAAGTAAATCTGTCCGCCAACAAGTCGTTGATATGATTGGACATATTAGTACAGAATTGGCTACTTTAGTTGCAGAAGCTCTCGGAGCAAAAGTCCCAAATGTGCAAGAATCCAACGTTACAAAATCATCTCCAGCACTCAGTATGGCAAATACGACCTTTAGTCCTAATACATTACGAGTAGGTGTCATTGTTGCAAATGGATATGATGGGCCAAGCGCACAATATATAATAAATCAGTTCAAACAAGTAGGTCTTCAACCAGTGATCGTTTCCGAACGATTAGGCATAGTGCAGGGGACGTCAAATGGACATTGGGAAGTAAATGATACTTTCTTAACAGGCTCACCACTCCTTTATGATGGATTACTTCTTATCGGCGGAAAGATGGATGATCATTTTCTTAACAAAGCAAGTTCCTTTGTCGTAGAATCATATAATCACTTTAAGCCGATTGGCTCCTTCCAAAACGGCTCTTCTATTATTCAATCTTTAAATATAGAAGGAAAGCCTGGTGTTTTAATAGAACAAGACCCTACGCGACTAGCAAATGAATTTATTAAAGCTATGACAAAACAACGCTTTTGGGATAGAGCATATTCATAAAATAGGGGGACATTTATGTTTGTTACTGTCGAGAAAGATGTGCATATTTTTGTGCAAGACGTTAATCCTGGTCCAGGTAGTAAGACTGTTTTCTTCGTTCACGGATGGCCTTTAAATCATCAAATGTATCAATATCAACTCAATGTTTTACCAGAGCATGGCTTTCGCTGTATCGCCATGGATATACGAGGGAATGGGCAATCTGATAAGCCATGGACTGGTTACACGTATGATCGATTAGCCGATGATATCGCAATTGTTCTAGAAGCACTCGAAGTAGAGAACGCTACATTAGTCGGTTTCTCAGTTGGTGGTGCTCTTTCTATTCGCTATATGTCTCGCTATAATGGGCGCCGCATTTCTAAGCTCGCATTAATTGACGCTGTCTCCCCCTCTTTCGTTAAAAATCAAGAGTCCCCTTACGGTGTACCGAAAGAACAAGCAGATGCTCTCATTAATCAAATGTATGCTAATTTACCAAAATTTTTAAATGATGTATCTTTATCCTTTTTCAATAGAAACTTAGGAGCTGCAACCCTTGAATGGTTTTCTTATCTCGGTATGCAGTCCGCTTCTTATGCCCTTATCAAAATTTTACAAGCAGCTGCAAATGAAGATGTAACGAAAGATTTAAATAAAATTAACGTCCCAACAAAAATCTTCCACGGCGTTCACGACCAACTAATTCCTTACAAAAGTGCTGAGCTTACGCAACAACGAATTAAAAATTCTCAGTTACATGCTCTTACAAATAGTGGCCATGGTTCACCAATCGATCAAGCGGATGAATTAAATAAAGAACTGATAAAATTTTTACATGCATAACAACTGCAATACAAGATTGAAAGTTAACATAATCGATTTTTTACAAAACATAAAATTCACACATTTCTCACAAATATACAAATAAAACGATTACATTTTCATATATACTAAATGTACAAGTAATACTCCCTAAACCCAGCTTGTCTGGTTACCCCGTTAAATACTATGAAAAAAGAACTTGTATCGTTATACAAGTTCTTTTTGTTTCTTTTATTAAAAGAGGATTTCTTTGCTATATTGATTTCCAACGAGTAAATCATATTGAAGCATTTTATATTGCTCTAACATTTCTTTTTGTTTCTTTGTTAAATCATTGATTACTTCCCCATTTTTATCAACTTTTAATTCATCTCTAAGCACTGGTATTTCCTTGTAAAGTCCCGATAAAAATTGATAAAATGAGGATTTATTTAACCCTGCATAATCAAAAATAAGATTAGAAAAATGAATTGGGCTTACTAAACCTAAATTATCATTTGGCATATCAAAGTTTGCATACATTAATAGCGGCGTTTGCGCCATTGCTAAACGTTCACTCGGTGTTTTTTCATTCGTTATATACCCATTTTCTTTATAAAAAGATTTATTTGTTCCTAATGATGGAAGGTGATCTCCAAAGAATACTAATAATGTAGGTCTATCTAAATTATCTAGTTGCTCTATTAAATATTGAAGAGCCTCATCTGAACGTCTTAACCCTTCTGTATACGTCTCTAATTCTCCCTTTGATTCTTCATTTTCTAGCCCGCTAATTTCTATTAGATTTTCACCAAATCGGCCCTCTGTAAATGGAAAATGATTTTGCATCGTAACTGCATGAATAAATGTAGGTTGTTTTTGTTTCTCTAACTCAGCAATTATCTCTTCACTCATCGCTAAATCACTAATATAATCTCCATCAATATCCACATTTTCCATCGTGTCCTCTGCATTAAACTTATCAAATCCTAACACCTTATATACATCATCACGTTTAAAGAATGTGCGTCCAAATGAATGAATTGCACTTGTGTAATAGCCTTCTTTTTTCAAAGCCGTCGGGATTGATGGAATTTCTTTCTTATTTGTAATAACCTGCTGATATGGTATAGAACCTGGCTTTAACAAACTCATTGAATAACTCGTTAATGCCTCAAATTCAACGTTCGCCGTATTTCCCCCAAATGTAGGAGAAATAGTTTGTCCACCAGGAAAGTTTTCTATATAATGATGTAAATTTGGTACAGGATCTTCACTAAAAGAAAGGTTGGTTACTTTCGTCGGATCCCAAAACGATTCACTCATTACAAAAATAATATTCGGTTTCTCTTTTTTCTTTTCGTTCCCTATATTTCCACTATATTGTTTTTTTATATCGTTTGCTATTTGAAGCATATTTTCTTTAGAATAATTTTTTGGTTTTTCCATAACTGTTGTATCTAAATTGCTAATAAACCCCAGTACAAAACCATTTGAAGCATAGTTCTCATTTTGATTCCACAAAACAAAATCTACACCTGATTTTTTAAATACTTTATTCATAAATGTATTCGCAAAATTACCGTACGCATATAGAACAAAAATAGATCCTACTACTAATAAGGCTCTTATTCCTAGATGAATCTTTACATTTTGAATATACCTTCTCATATATATCCCTGCTACAATACAAGCTACGATACTTACAATAATGATTAAAATATAACTCCAGCTAAAATAGTCCATCACCATCGGTATAACAGATTGCATATGCGTAATTTGTGTGAAATCAGAAGGATATAACGGATCCCCTCTGAAAATAAGCTTCAAATAATTCACAATACCTAAAATGACTAACGTACAGCTAGATAAAACCATACTTAGAAAAACCTTACCTATTAAATTATATACAAGAATATATATTGCATAAATTACTACAAAACTTAATATAAACTGCATATTATAAATGTAAATCCAATTCATTGTCTCTATGAAACTCATATTAACTTGCATTACAATATAAAATAATGCTACTGCATGAGCTAGCAAAAATAATATAAAATGCACTCGCAGGGATACCCTAGGTATAGACATCTCTTTTTTATTGAAATGCGTAATATAAAATGTTATGCCCCATATGAAAATCATCATAACACTTAAAACAAGCTTTTGATTTAAATGATCTTTCATCATGTCTAAATTAAAAACCTTTAAAATCATAAACAGCATAGTTATTACTAATAAAGTCACCATACTACTTATAATGCTAGAAATTAATATACTTCTTTTCGGAAGATGAAAAAGTGTAGAACCATACTTCAATTCATTCCCTCTTTTCTATGTATTAATTTCACCCCGCATCAAAAAAACTATTTTTATTAAAATAACATATATCCTATATTTCGTCTGCAAACTTGCTTCTACTATAAATATATTTCCTTAATACTTCCTTAATCAATAGTTAAATTGTGGCATACAAATTACTCATTCTTGAAAAGCTTAATTTCAGCATTCCACTTTATGATATAATAACTATTTTTTAGAAATCCTTAATGCTATCCAAGATTTCACATGAAAATACGAAAGAATTAATAAAAAGGCGTTGCACGTTTTTAACAACTATTAATATAACGAAAAGAACCTGCCACAAGACAGGTTCTTTTCGTTATTTTATGATAAAAGAGAAAATGATTAGCATGTGTATTATATAAAAGGAAGCAGCCATATTTTCCATACGATACATACGAGTACTATAACTACAAAATCAAAAAAATCTAATCTCGGACCTTTTTTCATATTCATATGTAGCCACATATGAAACCATTTTATTTTCGTATATTTATGAATGTTTTTCTTGGCAAATCGGTAAATAAGCATTTGCATGATAAAAAATCCGGCCACAAAAATAAATAATAAGATGAGAAATCCAATCACAAAATTCCTCCTATTTTTGTAGCGTTTTTTCTACTATCCGATTTTTCAAAACCCACTCTTCAAACTGGGCACTTCCAAATTCCCAACTAAGATCGCGAGCATGTACAGAAAAAACGTAATGACCAGCATATTCGTCCATAAACCTCCCTAACTCTACATCGTCTTTCTGAATACCGTATACTCCAAAATTAAAATACACATCCCATACGTCTTCATTCTTCCTCTTATAAGCAATCGATCCCATGTCACATTCTGTCCCAAAATAATCAAGATGTAAATGTACGCTATCATCGTATTCGTACTCCATTTTATCACCCCTTATATTTGTACTTCTTTACCATCCAAAAAATTCCTGCTATCTACACTCACATATAGGCACTTACCTACATATCATGCTTGTAGAGTGACTTCTAGGAGGTGTTATATAGTGAAAAAATTAATCGCGATTTTTTGCATCATGTTACTAGCTGTTTTTACTTTTGCTGCTTGTAGTAATAAAAAAGAAGGTACGAAAGAACAAACTCAAAACATTCGTGTCGGCGAAGTTACCCATTCTCTCTTCTACGCCCCGTTATATGTCGGGATTGAAAAAGGATTTTTTAAAGATGAAGGACTAGATATTGACCTACAAACAACAGCCGGTGGCGATAAAACGATGACCGCCCTATTATCTGGCGGAATTGATATTGCTCTCGTCGGTTCTGAAACGTCTATTTACGTTCATCAACAAGGAGCGAAAGACCCTATCATTAACTTTGCACAGCTTACACAAACAGATGGGACATTTTTAGTTTCACGTAAAAAACTAGACTCTTTTAATTGGAATGACGTAAAAGGTGTTACATTTTTAGGACAGCGTAAAGGCGGCATGCCGCAAATGGTTGGGGAATACGTTTTAAAGAAAAATGGCATTGATCCTCATAAAGATACAAACTTAATTCAAAATATTGAGTTTGCTAATATTGCAAATGCCTTCGCATCTGGTACTGGAGAGTTTGTGCAGCTCTTTGAACCGACTGCAAGTATACTTGAGAAAGAAGGTAAAGGTTATATCGTCGCTTCATTCGGAAATGAATCTGGTACTGTTCCTTATACAACGTTCATGGCAAAAGAAAGTTTCTTAAAGAAAGATAAAGCTGCTGCTGAAAAGTTCACACGTGCGCTCTATAAAGCACAGCAATGGGTTGATACACATAGCCCAGAAGAGATTGCTGATGCTGTTTCTCCGCTATTTAAAGACACTTCAAAAGACATAACAATACAAGTAATTGAACGGTATAAAAAACAGCATTCTTATGCGACAAATCCACTACTAGATGCGGAAGAATGGAAACAGCTCCAAACTATTATGAAAGACGCTGGCGAATTACAAAAAGAAGTTCCACATGAAGCGCTCGTCAATACAAAAATTGCCGAAAGCGTTATTAAGAAATAGAGGCGAAGTGTATGAGTTTTTTACAAATACGTAACGTTTCTCACTGCTTTTTTGCAAAAGAGAATGCCAAACTTATTCTCGAAGATATGAGCTTACAAGTGGAAGAAGGCGAATTTATTTCTATACTCGGTCCAAGTGGTTGTGGTAAAACAACACTCCTCTCAATCATTGCTGGGCTACTTGATCCAATTGACGGTATCGTCTTTTTAGATGGTGAACCGATTACAACGAAAACTTCATCTATGGGATATATGTTGCAACAAGATTACTTATTCCCTTGGAAAACGATTGAAGAAAATATTATGCTTGGACTTCATATTCGAAAGATTTATGATGAACAGATGAAAGAACATACTTTAAATCTTTTAAAACAAGTCGGTCTACATGGGGTAGAAGGACAATATCCTCGTGAACTATCCGGCGGTATGCGTCAACGTGCCGCTCTCGTTCGAACATTAGCGACTGATCCAAAAATTTTATTACTAGATGAACCATTCTCCGCACTCGATTATCAAACGAAATTAAAACTAGAAGAACTCGTTTTCAACTTGCTAAATAAATATAAGAAAACATCACTACTTGTTACTCACGATATTGAAGAAGCGATCGCGATGAGTGATCGTATTTATTTACTGCAAGCGAATCCTGGAAAAATCGCAAAAACCTTTATCGTCCCGGAAAGTATCCGTTCTTTATCACCGTTAGAAGCACGCCATCACTACGATTTCCCAGCCCTCTTTCAAGATATATGGAAGGAGCTGGAACGACTTGGATAATATAAAACAACTACATGAACAATTTCGAAAGAAAGAACGTAGGCGTGCTTGGATTGCTCGCTCTCTACAACTTTTACTACTTATTCTTTTCTTTGCACTATGGGAAATATCTAGCAAAAGAGAATGGATTGATCCTTTACTCTTTAGCTCTCCTTCAAGTATTTGGGATCTCTTCTTAACAAAATGGATCGACGGTTCACTTTGGGTCCACATATGGACGACATTGCTGGAAACGGGAGTAGGCTTCATTCTCGGAACAGTACTTGGTGCTATTATTGCAACGTTTCTTTGGTGGATGCCACTTCTAGCCCGCGTACTTGATCCTTATCTCGTCGTCCTAAATGCAATGCCAAAAGTTGCACTCGGTCCAATCATCATCGTTATTTTCGGTCCAAACATTTCATCTTCTATCGCAATGGGAGTAATCATTTCCATCATCATTACCATTCTCGTTATTTACAGTGCGTTTCAAGAAGTCGATTCTAACTATATAAAAGTGATGGACACATTTGGCGCAAATAAATGGCAATGTTATAAGCAAGTCGTTCTCCCTGCATCCTTTCCAGCAATTATCTCAACGTTAAAAGTAAACGTTGGTTTATCCTGGGTCGGTGTTATTTTCGGAGAACTTCTCGTTTCCAAACAAGGACTTGGCTACTTAATTAGCTACGGATTCCAAGTCTTTAACTTCACACTCGTCTTACTTAGCGTACTACTCACATGTGTTCTCGCAACTCTCATGTATGTATTTGTCGAGGCATTTGAAAAAATTCTAATTGGAAAAAGAAAAAGAAGCTGACTCAAAACAGTGCGCTATAGTCAGCTTCTTTCTTTTACCTTTTATCACACATTTTCGTTTCATTTGTAATGTTTCCATCCGCAACCGTAACTGTATGGAAACATTCTTTCACACGTACTGTAACGACATTATCTTTTCGATCTATCACATGATAATCATTAAACTTTTCATTCAAAGCACTACGAATTTGCTCCCCTTCAAAAATCGGAAAACCGTGAGACATTACCCAAATGAGACCAGCAACAGCAAGAATCGTTTTCATACGTTTCATTACCTCCTCGAGAGTAAACTTATAGTCCCTACAACACGCGCATTATAATTGTGTCTAAATTGTGACATTTTTATACTAATTCTATTTTATACCGCCAGTTCCTTCTTCTTTTCGATAAAAATACAGAATTTTCAATTTTATCAACATGAAAAAACGTAAAGAATTAAAAATTCTTCACGCTTTACTTTAACGAAACTATATCGAACGCATAACTCACATTAGTCTCCACCTTGTTGTTCTATCGTTTTCGAAACATCATATAATCCTGACAGCACTTCCGCTCTCATTTTTACAAGCTCAGGGAACTGATGGAAGAAAGCAATTTTCTTATATTTTAACTCTGTTCCTTCTTTCACTTTTTTTGAATCTTGTAAAATGAACGCTGTAAATGTATCTGCGATATCTTCCGTTACATTTGTTGTTCCATACAGCGATACAAACTCATCATGCTTTTCTTTATAAAATTTAATTTGTGCCTCTTCACTTTCTTCTACTTTCTTTTCTGTCCACTCTTGTTCAATTGGTTTCCAAAATTCATTATAAAATTGGTTAATATACGAAGTTTTTCTCGCACATCCATTTTTCAAGAACACCGTTTTACATTTATTTCGATATGATGAAATGTCTTTCTCTTCATCAAACGCCTCTAAATATTTCCTATCCACTGGTACTTGTTTATGCCCAATCGTTAATACGTGAGCCGTTTCATGAATTAATGTTTTCATCACTTCATCTATATTCACCCCAGAATCGAGCACGTCTAAACTAAGCAACCAATCTCTCGGGTCATCCATACTTGGCATGACATGAGCAACAACGCCATCATAACCATCCGTTATTAGATCAAACCCTGTTATATTCTCACGATATTTCACTGGAATGAGAGTGCGATACATGTCCCATAAAGTTTCATGATACTCTCTATCTTGCCGCTGGCTTAACAAATCATCTTTTGCTACTTCGTCATCTGCAAAAGCTTTATTCAATCTCTTACGATCCAATTTCTCAAAATAAGGATCTACAATTTCATCATCATCGATATAATAAGAAGCTAAAAAGAAATAATTGTCATCCTCTTCTTTTTTCTGTTCCGCCTCTTTCATATTCATACTTTCATACTCTTCTATTTCATAATCCTCTACTTTTTCAAGTTCTGAAAGTCCCTCTATCTTTTTATATACTTTTTGTAATGTTTTATCTCCTATTTGCGTGCACTCTTCTTCTGTTTTACAAATTTCTTTTTCTTTCGTAACCTCAATAGCACTATCGCATCCTGCAACTAAACTGCTTGCTATCATACAACACATTAACTTGCCATACAGTTTCTTCATACAATCCCCCATTATTCCATTCTACAAAATATCATAATCATTTTTTTGTGAATATGCGATAATTAATTATAAAAACTGCAAGGAGGTTTCCCATGATTCGTGCAATCTTATTCGACTTAGATGGCACACTATTAGATCGGCGCCAATCTTTAGAACAATTTATTTGTGACCAATATAATCGCTTCGCCTCACATTTGATGGGCATAGAAAAATCCGAGTATTGTTCTCGATTTCTTGAACTTGATAATAATGGCTATACGTGGAAGGATAAAGTGTATGCTACTCTCCTTTCCGAATACAACATTACTACTTTAACGCAAGAGCAACTGCTACACGACTATATTACAAACTTCCAACATCATTGTATTTCTTTCAAAAACACGCATGAACTACTTCAACAGTTAAAACAGCGAAACATTAAAATTGGTATTATCACAAATGGTTTTACTGAATTTCAGATGAGCAACCTTCGAGCACTACATATACATACGTATACAAACACCATTCTCGTTTCAGAAACTGAAGGAATTAAAAAACCTCACCCTGAAATTTTCGAACGTGCTTTGCAAAGACTAGATGTTAAGGCAGAAGAATGTCTTTATGTTGGAGATCATCCAGAAAACGATGTGCTTGGTTCTGAACAAGTAGGGATTCTTGGTGTTTGGAAAAAAGATTCATTTTGGGGTGATTTTAAGCATTCACGTATCGTAGATGATTTATTAGAGGTTCTTTCATTTTTAGAGGTAGAGATAAAAATACAATAATAGCAAATAAATTATATCAGCGATTTACCAACAAAAAGTGACCATAATAAGAGGAGGCCATTGCTCAAAAACGCCTCCTCTTTCTTTATTCATATACTGTAAACTGTGGTTTACTCGGATGATCTTTTACTAGCGCATCATCTGGAAACTTTGAAACTTTTTGATATAAGGCAATGTCACCGATACAACCTGCTGTTAGTAGAATTCCTAAAAATGAGAGTGGCTCCAGATTCATAGCTAATCCCAATACAATTGGCAAAATTCCAGTTGGTAAAAACGGAAGCATTAACACTTTCTTCATTTGCTTTACTGTAACCGCCTGTTTAGAATGAGCATATGCAACACCTAATTTCCAATTAACGCCCCATTTTAGTTCACTCCACGGAATACCTCCGATATAGCGAAATCCTATTAAATGTATCGCTTCATGAATACAGACGAGAACAATCATTGCAATAATAAACAGAAACATCGTTAATAATGTAACTTCAACTTGAACCCCACCTGAAAGAAATATATGCAAATAACCTATTCCAAACGACAAAGCAATTATTATAAAAAATAAAGAAAAGTTTAATTTAACCATCGAAACAGTAACAGTCGTTTCTTTTCTTTTATCCATCTTCCCCCTCCTAAAATGTAAGTATATCTTCGCAAAATTGTATAATATACCCAAAAATAACATAAAGATATATTTACATTTATTATTACATACAAAAAAAGAAACCGGCTACTTTACTTCGTAAAACAGCCGATTTCTTCTATATGTTTCATCGTACGCGCTAATACGTCATCGCGCATTATAAAGCTAAATTTTCTGTTCGTTTTAATGTTGTCAGGAATGTCTTTTAATAAAACAGACCCTTTCGTTTCTTCGTAATGCGTATGTTCTTCTACCGCACTAATTGTTGCAAAATAAATGTTTTTAATGATTATTTTGTCTTTTCCAGATACTTTATATTGTCCTAAGTAAGTTAAATCAGAAACTATGCCGCCAGTTTCTTCATGAACCTCTCGAACTGCCGCTTCTTCCGGTGTTTCCCCTAGTTCTACTTTACCACCTGGAAATTCAAGACCACGACGTAAATGATGTGTTAATAACCATTGATCCCCGTACCGGCATACAACCCAAACATGCTTTGGCTCAGGAGAAAATGGATAACGTTCAAACGATAATTGTACAGTGTTGTGGTAATAATCTTTAAATTTGTACATGCCATTACTCCCCTATTGATGGTTACAAGTTTTTCCTACCACAAATTGTAGCATATTCTCGCTTTTCTGCATAATATTATCCAATTACAATCCATTGATTATTCCCATTTGCGCGACTAATTCTTTCGTCTCATGATTTCCTAAATCGTAAATCATTTTATATGCTTTTTGTAGTTGTTCATCATATCGGTCATTATTTGAATCGTGATGATACTCAACAAATGGAACGTGGGAGCGTACAAATGAACCTAAATCTTCTACATATGCTTGATCGAAGTGCTCTCTTAATTCCGTAATTTCCTCATCATTTGCATAAATTTCAAAATTATACGTATCCGCCGTCTTCACTTGTGAAATTTGACCATTTCCTATTGATATATAATATGTTTTTTTCGTTTCCATGTAACACCCTTCTTTCATCCTTTTATTTTCTATTGTTTTCATCAATTACAAAATTATGTAAAATAAATAAAAGGAGGGGTTTTATGTTCAAAATATTAATTATCGGTATTATCATCGTCCTAATCATCCTCGTACTCTCCATCATGACAATTAATAAAGGCTATGCTTATAAACATTACGTCGATAAACTAGAAGATAATCCTTATACAAAAAAGAATAAGGAGAATTCCTAATATGCTTCGTATACTCCGCATCACAATCGCACTCACTGTGTTCGTTATGTCGGCAATTGGATTATATACAGGTCAAAATAATTTTCTACCTCTTTCACAATTTCTATTAGGGGCTTTAATGTTTCTCATCGCATTTGAACAAATAAAGAAAAAGGAGGCAGCAACTGGGCTTATTTGTATTATTTCCGGTGCTTTCATTTGGATTGTTCTCATCATTAGCTATATAAAATAAAAGGAGGTACATGCATGCTAAAAGGAGTACGGATTACTTTATCACTTATTGCTTTATGTATAGCAATCTATAGTTTCTTTACTAGTAATAGAGAAATTATGCCTTATATGTTCATCTTTTTAGGGATGATGGCTTTCGTTATTAGTATAGAGGAAATCTTAAAGCAGCAAAAAGGTGGTAGTATACTTGCTCTGTTAGCAGGAGCTGGTGCTTTATTTCTTGGCTTCTCAGAAATATTTCGATAAATAGTCCCTTTAAAGGAGGTATACAATGCTAACTGGATTACGCTATTTTTTCATGCTTCTCACACTCTCTCTTTGCACTTATTCTCTTGCTACCGACAACTTCACACTTCTCCCATACATGCAATTTGCTCTCAGTTGTTTCTTTATTCTTCTAGGAATTAATGAACTGAAATCCGGAAGAAAATCAATGGGTATCTCGCATTTTTTCGTTTCTAGTCTTATGCTCTTCATTGTAATATCGAACTACTTTCACTAAAGATAACATGTAATTTCCAATCACCTACTGACCATTACCTCTCACTAATTTGGATTTTTTAAACAGTTAATAAATTGGAGGATACTATGCTAACAAACCTTCGAATCTTACTATCTGCTATTGCTTTTATTCTTGCTTTTTTTAGTCTTTTTACACGAATTTCTATTCTTTTCTCTTATGTATTTATCCTTTTAAGCATCACATTTATTCTTTCGGGAGTTGCTGAAATACAACAAAAGCAAAAATCGAAAGCTATCTTTTGTTTTATAGTTGGGATAATCACTTTCTTCGTTGGGATTTCTGACATACTTCCATAAAAAAGAAGAGCTTGTGTGCTCTTCTTTAACTCACTACTTTCAATCCAATAATCGTCCCCATAATCCCAACAATACAAATAATTCGAAAAGCGTTTTTAGGTTCTTGAAAAAATAAAATACCGACAACTGCTGCCCCGAGCGTTCCGATTCCAGTCCAAACTGCATATGCGATCGATAACTGAATTTCTTGAAGCGCCATCGTTAAAAATTGAAAACTAATAATAAAACCACCTATTAAAATAATATTATTCGTCCAACTATTATTTTTTGCTACTTTCTTTATCCCAATTACACCGACAATTTCAAAGAGCCCAGCTATAATTAAATAGATCCATGCCACTTTATTTCACCTCTTCCTTATTCCCACTAAATTTCAATCCGATAATAAATAGTGCCAATAAGCAAACGAGGAAAATTTTGATGAGCGAAAATGGTTCTTTGAAATATAAAATATCTACCAATATCGTTCCAACTGTACCAATTCCAGTAAATACTGCATATGCCGTACCAATTGGAATTTTTTTAGTTGCTTCAATTAGTAGTTGAAAGCTCACTAAAATTGCAATGAGTGTCAAAATACTCATTGAATTTGTTTTTAATCCTGTCGCCCAATATATTTCAATTAAGCCCCCAAATACTAAATACATCCACGCCCTATTTATGCTAATCTCCTTTTTCTTTTTCACTTCTTCTTTTATCTCTTCTCTTGTTTCTTGTTTCGAAGAATTACGCTTCTTTTTCGGAAAAAGAATGTAAGACATCGCCCATATAAAATGAATAATAAGCACTGATGTCCAGACACTTGTAATCGTATTAATCGTTTCATTTTTATAAAATCCAATTTGTTTATTTAAAATCCACTCTTTCATATGAAGGAAATAGGAACCGCTTGGCAACTCTTGAGCTGGTACAAGCCCTACTATAAAAATAAATAGAATCTGTGCAAAAATGAAAATCCCCAGATGCTTATAAAAATATTGCCTCTCCATCCGCGCATGCTTAATTCCATATAGCTTCTCTTTTCCCGCGCCAGTCATTTACCCTCCTCCTTTTTTAAATAACAATCTATCATCTTTTCTATATAATTCATCGTTTCTAAATCAAGTCCGTATACTCTTGCAATCTCTCCCTCTTCAGGTTTAATTAAATCCCAATACTTATTTATTAATTGTTCATCTTCATGAAATACGTGCATTGAAAAAGCCACTACCCTTTCCGCTAACATTTGAATTTCCGGTGAATCTACTGGTTCATTTATACGCTGACGAATTTCTCTTAATACTTGTAACCATTCTTTTGTTCTTTCATCGTTTTCTTCAAGTGTTGGTAAATCCTCTATAACCTTCTGTTCTTCCTCCGTAAAATATTTTTGTCGGAAATTTTCTCTCTGCTCAATTCCCTGTACTGATTTTATGAATAACATTAAATCTTCTGTTTTAAGCTCTCCTGTTAATTCAATGGAATGAAATGCTGTATATAATAGTTTTTCTAAGTCCTTTAATCTTTTTACTTCCGCTTGTATTGTTTGAATTTCATTTTGAATTGCACTTTTCCATCTTTCTTCTGAATTCCCCTTTTCCTCTTTTAACACTTTTTTTATTTCCGAAAGCTTAAAACCAAGCTTTTTAAACGTTGTTATTTGTTGCAATGTAATTACATCATCTTTTGAATAGTAACGATATCCTGACTCAGCAACGTACGACGGTTTTAATAATCCAATTTCCTCATAATATCTAAGTGTTCTCGTCGTTACATTCGTTTCTTTTGAAATTTCACCAATGCTATACTTATCCATCGTTTCCTCCTCACGCCTTATTTATCTTCACTATAAACTTTGACGTATACGTTAAAGTCAATACTCCATTCACACAAAAAACTCCTGTTTTACAAATAAAAAAACTGCCCTTTAACAGGCAGTTTTTCTTTATCCAAACACTTTCTCAAGTTCATCTTTATCTTGGCTTAGCCAGAAGTTCATTAAGCGTTGTGCTCCTTCTAAGTCATGAAGCTTCGCTTGACCACATTGCGTTTCATTTGCAGCCGGAATTTCTGTAATTTGAACCGCATCTTTTAATGTTAGTTCTAATAAATCAATGATTTCTCGAACTGTCGGTGTTCCGCTCACTACAAGATAATATCCTGTTTGGCAGCCCATCGGTGAAATATCGATAATATCAAAATGCGGATAACGATCAATATATTTACGTAAATTAAATGCTAATAAATGCTCTAACGTATGAATAACATCTGGTTTCATTGCTTGTTTATTCGGTTGGCAGAAACGAATATCAAATTTATTTACAATACCGTCACTACCTACATTGTGAACTCCGCAATGTCTTACATAAGGTGCCTTTACAATCGTATGATCTAATTCAAAGCTTTCTACTGATGGCATACAACATCTCTCCCGCTTTTAATTTAATTCCATTATATCCAATATGATATAACGGAAATGCACATTAGTAAAGTATTATGTACAGTCGTGCTATAATACTTTAAGAGTATGCTGAAAAGGAGACCATTATGAAACAGATTTTTATTGGGATTATACGCTTTTATCAAAAGTTCATTTCTCCGATGACACCACCAACATGCCGCTTTTATCCAACTTGTTCTCATTACGGATTAGAGGCGTTTCAAAAACATGGTGCACTCAAAGGTTTTTGGCTTACTTGTAAGCGTATATTAAAATGTCACCCTTTCCACCCGGGAGGATTTGATCCTGTCCCAGATAAAAAGGATGACAAAGTAAATTCTTAATTGTCGTAACCATTCACAACTAAATCTAATTTTCCTGTATCAGGATCTATAACAAGACCGTGAACAGGTACTTCTTCTGGAAGTAATGGATGGTTGCGAAGTATTGATACACTATGTTCTACACTTTCTTCTACACTAGAGAACCCTTGTAGGAATCTTTCTAAATCGATTCCAGAATAACGGAGTGTATCTAATTTCTCATTTGTTATACCGCGCTCTTTCATCTTCTCAATTGTACTGCTTGCCTGAATTTTTGCCATACCGCAATCGTGGTGACCAACTACACAAACTTCATCAGCACCAAGTTCATATACAGCAACTAAAATACTACGCATAATACTTCCGAATGGATGTGAGATAACAGCTCCTGCTACTTTAATAATTTTCACATCACCGTTACGCATATTCATTGCTTTTGGTAATAATTCAACAAGACGAGTATCCATACAAGAGATAATTACCATTTTTTTATTCGGGAATTTTCCCGTTTCATACTCTTCGTATCTTTTCTCTTCAACAAATTTTTCATTGTATTGTAAAATCTCTTCTAATGACTTCATAGTAAAAAACCCTCTTTTCTCTCATTTACATTACTTATATAGTGTACCAAAATATGAAAAACTCAAAAAGGATATCGCTTTATAGTAAAAATAGGATATTTTCAGATAATCGACATAATTCTTTCAAAATATACACACACCTTTGTAACAAGTCCCCTCTATTTCAAACGTATTTTCACTATAAACTGATTGTAGATAATGTAAAAAAGGAGTGAATATTCATTATGTCCGACGTTCTGTTACTGAGTCGTTTTCAATTTGCAATTACTATTTTTTATCACTTTTTATTTGTACCTTTGACAATCGGACTTGTCATTTTAGTAGCATGTATGGAAACTCAATACGCCCGCACATTGAATCCAACATACCGTAAAATGGCAAATTTCTGGGGTAAATTATTTACAATTAACTTCGTAATGGGGATTATAACCGGGATTACGATGGAATTCCAATTTGGAACAAACTGGTCTGAGTACTCCAAATATATGGGAGATATTTTCGGATCACCTCTCGCAATTGAAGCACTTGTTGCCTTCTTCTTAGAATCTACTTTCATGGGAATATGGTTATTCGGTAAAGACAAAATTTCACCAAAGTTCCGTGCCTTCTGTATGTGGATGGTTGCACTTGGAACAAATATTTCCGCACTTTGGATTATTACAGCAAACGGCTTTATGCAAAACCCTGTTGGCTACGTAGTACGTAACGGCCGCGCTGAATTAAATGACTTCTGGGCACTCGTTACAAATCCATATGCTTGGAATATGTTCTTCCATACTGTCATTGGTTGTTATATCGTAGGTGCTTTCTTCGTTATGGCAATTAGTTCCTATCACTTATTACGTAAAAACGAAGTGGAATTCTTCAAAAAATCATTTAAGTTTGGTTTAATGCTAGGTTTATTCGCCGCAACAATTACACCGTTTATGGGACATCAATCTGGTGTATCAGCAGCTAAATATCAACCAGCAAAAGGAGCTGCGATGGAAGCAGTTTGGGAAACTGGAAAAGGACAAGGCTTCTCAATTGTTCAAATTCCTGATGTAAAAAATGAGAAGAACTTTGAATTCCTTACGATTCCAAAACTCGGAAGCTTCTTCTATACAAACTCATTTGATGGCGAAATTGTTGGTTTAAAAGATATTCCGAAAGATGAACGTCCAAATGTTAACCTCGTGTATTATAGCTTCCGCTTAATGGTTGCACTTGGTATGTTCTTTATGGCATTAACTTGGTACGGCTTCTATTTAAACCGAAAAGGAAAACTAGAAAACTCAAAACGTTATTTAAAAATTACAATATGGTCTGTCTTACTTCCTTATATCGCGATTAACGCAGGATGGATTGTCGCTGAAGTAGGTCGTCAACCATGGACAGTATATAAACTAATGCGTACAGCAGAATCTGTATCGCCTATATCAGTTCCACAAATTTGGTTCTCATTAATTAGTTTAATTTTGTTCTACACTTTACTTTTAATTGCAGACGTATACTTAATGCTGAAGTTCGCGAAAAAAGGACCTGCAGCATTAGAAGAACCTGCTACTGAGGGAGGTGTGGCTCATGTCTCATGATATGCTTGCAATCATCTGGTTTGGTTTATGGGGCGTGATTTGGACAGTTTACTTCATTCTTGATGGGTATGCACTTGGTAACGGAATGATTTTCCCTTTCGTTACGAAAGATCGACAAGAACGAAATCAATTACAAGAAGCAATTGGCCCATTCTGGGGCGGTAATGAAGTATGGTTAATTACAGCTGGTGGCGCAACATTTGCTGCCTTCCCAGTCACATATGCAAATATGTTTAGTTATCTCTATACACCGTTATTCTTAGTATTACTTGCACTATTTGCTCGTGCCGCTGGGCTGGAATTCATGCATAAAGATGATTCACCGATTTGGCAAAAAACTTGTAAATGGGCATTTGCAATTGGGAGTTTTTTAATTGCTTTCCTATTCGGTGTTACGTTCGCTAATCTTTATTACGGACTACAAATCGGAAAAAATGGTTATGAAGGAAATTTACTTAGCTTATTAAACCATTACGGTATTTTAGGAGGATTGTTCTTCACTGCTATATTTGTCGTATCCGGTGCCCTTTGGGTCATGATTAAAACGACTGGTGAAGTATCCGACCGTGCTTATAAAATCACGAGACCGTTTTCAATGGCAGCAGCTATTATTTTAGCTATCTTCTATGTAGCAACTGCTAATCGGACAAACTTGTTCCAAAACTTTACGGAATATCCGGTACTATTCATTCTTCCAGTACTTGCAATGTTAATGAGTGTACTCGCACTTATTATGGTGTACAAACATAAAATTGGCCTTGCATTCACATTCGTTTGCCTAACAATCGCAATGTTTATGACAACTGGCTTTGCAGGTATGTTCCCAAGAATGTTACCATCTCGTATTAACGATGCATACAGTACAACGTTATACAACGCAGCTGGTAGTCAATTAAACTTAAAGATTATGTTCTTCGTTGCAATGGTCATGGTACCAATCGTTATTGGATATCAGCTTTGGAGCTACAGTATCTTTAAAAATAAAATTCATAAAGACTCTGCTAAAGGGTATCACTAAAATAAAAAAAGACACTTCGGTTGAAGTGTCTTTTTTATACGTATGATTTTTAATAAGATGTTATATTTCTAATCTAACAACTATAATACAGAAGAATCATTAACAGCTCACAGCTAGATTGTATCATAGGGCAACTTCATCATTTTATGCAATTTTACATATTGTGCTATAAAGTAAACTGTATCCCCTGATCATTCACATCATTATCCCATACATCAGCTGTACTAATTCCGCTAAACGTTTGTACTTTCATTCCTGTATTTGATGATCCCGATCCATTGTAAGCTTTCGTCTTTTCAATCGGCTGTACGTTATATTTATCACCTACATTAATTGTTCCATTGCAGTTTTCAATAATAACACCTTCCACAACTGCTGGCATTTTGTCACCCACTTTCATTTCTTTACTTTTATTTTATGAAAATCGCCTAGAAAAATAGCATGTTTTAATAAGAAAAAGCACTCAAATTGAGTGCTTTTTCCTTAAGCATAAAGACAAGTTTGGAGACAGTTGACTTCTTCAAAATTTTATTAGGGGTAATATTTTGAAAAAGAAAGCCTTTCATATGTAGGTTAACACCACTGGAATATATAGTAAATTGATAATATTTATACGGAAGATTGCTAATGTTTAGTATAGATAGTTTACACTATGCTAACAGTGAAAACTATCTATACTAATAAAAAAAAAGTGCCTTCAAAGAAGCCACCTTTCAAAAACAGACACTATAAAACAGAATTATTTATTGTTATACGATTGTTAGATACAAAAAGTAGAGGGAAATGTTTGTATTAAATTCTGCTTTATAAAGTCTGTCTACAACTTATATTGTAATCCTCTTCATTTGAAAAAAAATATAATATGCACAATTACATACAAAAAGAAAAAGCACTCTACTGAGTGCCTCTTCAACCATTTTACTTTTAATATATCGCTTTGAATATATTGTAACATATGTATCCATATATTTTATTGAGAAAATTCAAAATCCTTTTTCTTTCATTTTTACTTATATAATCATGTAATATAAAAGGTATGTCAAATTCTTATACAAGTTGAGGTGTACTATATTTATGCTGTATTTTGGAATTATTCCTCTTATATTGTTTATTATTTTTCTTATCTCGTATTTAAAAGATCCGCGGAAAATAATAAACGGCTTTTTATTTAATGCCTTTATCTGTTCATTTCTATTATTTTGCGCTATAGCCTCATTTGAGTCTGGTAATAACGATTTACATTTTATCGTTATCATCCCCATGTTAGCACTACTTGTAATGATTCCTTTTGCTATAGTCGCTTTAATGTTCGGACTCTTTCTTAATGCAAAAATTTTAATGCAACGTGAAGGAAGACGCTTCACAAACTCTTTAACTTTAATTGCTGCTTTAGGGATTTTATTCTTTATAATGCTCCCTATCATAAATCCAGCAAATTTATTCTCAGAGCATTTTCAATTTATCTTTGCTGCTATCTCTCTTATAACTATGTATTTCTTTGTGCATTTATCTAACTTCTTAAGCGCATATTTTTTATATCAATTCAACAGACCAAGACGTAATCAAGATTTCATCATCGTTCTCGGTAGCGGCTTAATTAATGATAAAGTACCACCTTTACTTGCAAGTCGTATTAATAAAGCTATCGACTTTTATTGGAAACAAGCAGCTGTGAATACACCACCAACAATTATTTTTTCTGGTGGTCAAGGTCCAGATGAAGGCCTTCCAGAAGCGGAAGCGATGCAAAATTATGCTGTTGAAAAAGGAATTCCTCTTGAACATACAGTGCAAGAAAATCGCTCTGTAAACACATATCAAAATATGTTGTTCTCTAAAGAAATTATGGATTCTTTAAAAACAGAAGGTAAGTATAGAAGTATTTTTACAACGAATAATTTCCATCTTTTCCGCGCTGGTATATATGCAAGACAAGCTGGCCTTAATAGCCAAGGAATCGGATCAAAAACTGCATTTTATTACTGGCCTAACGCAATGATTCGTGAATATGTCGCAATTGTTGTTATGGGACGTAAGCGCCATATGAAAATATGTGGAACTATTTTAGGCTTCGCTTTATTCCTAACAGTAATTAGTTTTATTGTTTCTTAATAGCTATCAAATAAAAATTCCTCTGAATGCTTTATGCACAGGGGACTTTTTTATACCTTTTTGTTCATCAAATTTAAATAAATAACGTAACAGCATACAACACATTAATTATTCCAGAAATCACTCCAACAATAGCAAATGTTTTACTCGTACCCGTCACTTTTTTGTTTAAACCCAATATAGAAAATACGATAGCTACACTACCAATAAGCCCCCATAAGTTTATAAACCAAGATATTAATCCAGTGATGAAACCGACTAAAGAAAAAATTTCTATACTACTATTAGAACTGCTATTCGAAAAACTTCCCCCTACCGTTTTATAGCTAAGACTCTCCCCGCACTGCCCGCAAAACTTGTTGCCCTCGTTCGTTTCATTTCCACATTTCGTACAGTATCCCACATAACCCCCTCCCTAAGGTTAGTGCCCCAAATGTATATATCCATACTATTCATTCTACTTTTTCATATTAAAATTATGACCACTCTCTAATCTTCTACAGTTGTATTTAAAATAATAATATGGTCATAATATTCCCTGCATACATCCATTAAAGGAGAATTTTTTCAAATTAAATGTTAAAATAAAATTTAGGTGTGAATTATGTAACAAACAAGAAACTAGTTTGAAACGAGGAAATTATATGGAGAAAATTATCAAAAACAAGCCCAATAAGCTAAAAATTGCTTCGAAAGCTTTGATGATTATTATTGGGGCATTTATCACAGCGTACGGATTAGAAGCAGTATTAATTCCAAATAACGTATCAGACGGTGGTGTGACTGGTTTAAGTATCGTTAGTTCAAGATTATTTGGATTGCCATTAGGAGCTCTAATCGCAGTTATTAACATTCCTTTCGTTTGGTTAGGATATAAGCAAATCGGTAAAAGCTTTGCAATTTATTCTATTATTGGAATCGCTTCATTAGCAATAGGTACCGTTGTCATGCACGGAATACCAGCTATTATCGAAGGCGATACATTATTAGTTACAGTTGTTGGTGGTATTATTATCGGTTTTGGTATGGGACTAGCATTACGTAACGGTGGGGCATTAGATGGAATCGATATGCTAGCTGTATTGCTTTCTCGTAAGTTACCATTTGGAACGAGTGACCTTATTTTATTCTTAAACATGTTCGTATTTATTTTCGTATCAACGGTATTCGGCCTTCAAGGAGCTATCCTTTCGGCAATTGCTTACTTTATCGCTTCGAAAGTGATTCATATCGTTGAAGTTGGTTTAAGTGGTTCAAAAGCATTTAAAATTATCACAAAAGAGCCTGAATTAATGGTAGAAACAATTCGCGATCGTTTAGGCCGAAGTGCAACATATAACGAAGTATACGGTGGTTATTCAAGAGAGAAATTCAAAGAAATTTCTTGTGTAATTAACCGTTTAGAAGAAAGTAAAATGAAAGAACTTATTAATGAAATCGATCCACACGCCTTTATTACAGTTTATGACGTAGCAGAAGTAAAAGGCGGTAATTTCAAGAAACGTGATATTCATTAATCATTATGAAAAAGAGGGTGGGCCAACAATTTGGCACACCCTCTTCTTATTATTAAATTGCTATAGTTGTCAGTTTTTTTCAGTACGTAGATATATTTTTACTCGCCCCACCGACTCCCACGTTTAATCCACGCTACATACTTTTGAAAAGCCGTCACTTCATGTTGAAAACGCAGCGGGATATACAAAAATAAAGTGCATGTACACAGTATCCATAGAATACCTACTACAAAATGAAATTTCATTGTCGTGCTAATAAACAAGCTGAGGAATAATACAAGGAACATAATTACACTAAATCTTTTATACGTAGTCATACTATCCCCTCCTTATACTTCAATTGTACCAGTTATAAGGAATTAATTCCCATAACAAAAAAAGACCAAAAAGTAATTTACACTTTTCGGTCTCTACACTATCTTCTCTTCGTAATCTTTCCTGAACCACCGACCCTCGTTTTCGGGGGAGATGTATTCCTTGGCGGAGTTTTAATAGATGATTTCGGCTTCACATCTGATCCGCTTGAACCGCCTGGTGTTTTTGTAATTTTACCCTTGCTTCCAGTAGAGGGTGGGGGCGTCGTATTACTTCCTTTTTCAGTAATACTTCCCTTATCACCTACTGATGGTTTCGAATCTACATTATCGCCTCGCTTAATAATAGACCCTTTCCCTTCCTTCGTAATTGGAGGTGGGGTTTTCTTTTCTTCTTTCGTAGGTGGTCTCTCTGGAATGACTGGTTTATGATTTTGTCTGTCGTTATATCCTCGATAATCACCGTATGATGATTTTCGTGAACCAAATATATCGTTTAATATGCTACCCATAATATATCCTTGCAAGAAGGACGGTTGATAATTTTGACGGACAAATTCTTTATTACTTATTTCAATTAACGTATCCGATGGTTTCTCTTTATCCTTTTGCAAGTTATAAATCTTGTCAGAATAAACGAGGAACATTTGATTTTCGTCTTCTTTAGATGCTTGCTTCGGTTCTCTTTCGTTAATGAGTTCCTTCGCTACTTCAGGAACTGACCGATTGGCGGCCCTATACACGTAAGATTCTTGTTTACCTTCCTTTGCGACAGACTCAAGTGGATAACGGTCTTGAATCGACTTTGTCTGCCCGCCTTGACAACCTGATAAGGCATAACCAGCAACAACAAGTAATATAACGATAGCAAGTATAGGGATCACAAACGATTTAATCATGGTAAACAATCGGTTTGACATGATTACGCCCCCTTACGTTGCTCTTATAATTTGTACATCAGCAGGAATGATTGCTTCTCCCTCATACATCATTGTGCGACCATTTTGCCATTCAATACGCAATAATTTTCGATTATCTGATTGGAATTCCCATACGTACTGTTCCTCTGAAGCTGAGAATGGTGTTTTCCCCATCACAACAACACGTCCGTTATATTGTTCTTCCATATGGTACTCAGTATCATCCATTTCAATTGTCGTCGGAATTTCATCAATTGAATCTAAGCGACCATCAATTGGAGTATATAATTTGTAATACGTATTTTCACGATCTTCAATTTTTAAATAACGAATATCTTTTCCATCTTGCAGTGTTAAAACAATTTCTTTACGAGAATGCATACTCGTTTTCCCAGTCAATTCGTACATAACTAATGAAACTTCAATCATATCGCCAGGAGCTAACGTTAAAAGACTCTTTTCCGGCTTCGGTGGCTCTGGGCTTTTCATTATATTTTTAATTCGTTTAAATAAACTCATGATCTACCCCTCCTTTTCTCTTTATAAACAAGCACCTAAAATTAGTGCACCAACAATATGTAATGATCCAGCTAACATCGCATGTGCAACGCTACCTTCTTTCGTACCTTCTTCTAAATCTAAGCCAGACATTTTCTTTAACACAAATTCGATAAACATTTCTACAACTAATAAAATAACGAAAGAAACTGCTGAAGCAAGAAGCGCCTGCCATAAGTCATTTGCTTTCGTGATTGATTGAGATAAAATGTACCCTTGTGCAAATAATTTCATAATAAAACGAGTTGTTACAGCTGTATTTCCATTTTTGATTTCTTTTAAATCATTGTATTTTGTAAAAATTGAATCAACCCACATAATTGCAAATAAAAGTACTGCACTCGCTCCAGTCCATACAAGCATGGCAACTACATTCATCCATGTCATTGCAAAACCTCCTCAAAAATATAATAGAAAACCGACATGAATTTGTTTAGACATGTCGGTTCATTTGTCTTTATTCTATATTATTTCTCATACTGCTTCATAATACGAGCCAATTCATCGTCAACAGCAGAATTTTTGTTTAAGCTTGCGAATTCATCATCTAATGACTTTTCTTTCTTATAAACTTCACCGCTTGCTTCCGCTTCAGCCTCTAATTGAAGAGCTTTCTCTTCCATACGGCTTAAACCAGCTTTTGCTGAATTTGAATCAAATCCAGACATTGCCTGATTAATATTTTTCTGTGCTTTCGCTGCATTTACACGTGCTACAAGTGTTTCACGTTTATTTTTCAGCTCTGTTAATTGCTTGCGCATTTCTTCTAGCTTAAGGCGCAGGTTATCAGCAGCAGCTTTATTTTGCTCGTAGCTTGCTTTATATTCATTCATTTTTTGCTCTGCATTTTGTTTTTCTTCTAATGCACGGCGCGCAAGATCTAAGTTATTAGCTTGAACAGCCATATGAGCTTGCTCTTCACGTTTTTTCACAAGTGCTTCTTGCTCTTCAAATAATATTTTGAATTTCTTCTCAAGTGCGATTTGAGCTGCTACACTTTTCTCAGCTTCTTGTACATCGGCTTGCATATCGCGTAAATATTGATCAGTCATCTTAACTGGATCTTCCGCTTTTTCAATTAATGAATACACATTTGACATTGTTAAATCTCTTAATCGTTTAAATACAGACATCTAAATTCCTCCTATGATAAACCTCATATTTCAAATTCACTACTTGGAAAACTGAAAAATCTCCCTTTACAGTAAAGAATATTCATTTTACAGCCTATTTGTTTATTATAACAAAACTAATATGTCCTTACATGTTATTTCCAAAATACATCCATTATAATATGACATTCTATATACAATATTGTATTTATAATATATTCTCATTATCCCTCTTTGAAATTAACTTACTTTTGTGCGATTTCACTAAATTACATAAGTGTAATGTTACTGTAAGCTAACTCGATAGTTGCATTCTGATATTTCTTATACACTAATACCAGAAGCAACAAACAAGCTTCTTCATATGTAAGCAATAATACAAAAATTGTATTTACTATAAAACATATAAAAGGAGAAATCATCATGAAAAAATTAGTAGGAATCGGATTAGCAGCAGCAATTTCATTTGGTGCATTATCAGGTTGTTCTTTATTAGGAGAGAAAGCGAACGGTTTTGTACTGTACGGCTCAGAAGAACAAGTTCAGCAAATTACAGATAAAAACAAAAAAGAAGTGAAAGAAAAAGACTTCTATAAAATGAAAATGACAACATTAGATGGTAAAAAAGTTCTTGTAATGGATAAGAAAACTGGTGAAGAACTAGTGAAAAAAGAGTTACTTAGCAAAGTTGATGAAAAAGACAACACGAAACCACTTGATAAATTACCAGCTGTAACAACAGAACAAGGTTTATTATTTGCAAAAGAAAAAGTAGAAAATGCTACACTTGATGGGGCAAAATTAAAATATGAAGGCAACACAATTATCGGAAGTGGCCGTGCATATACAGATATGTATGCGATTGTCGATGACGCAACTTACAACAGTGTAAAAGGTGATGAAAAATCTGTAGGTGTATTAAAATTTGATAAAGACCCAAGTAAAGAGTTCCCTGGTTACAAAGGCGTCGAAGCTTCTCAACTTGTAAAAATTAAAAAGTAAAACAAAAAAGCTTTGCAATTCGCAAAGCTTTTTTCTATTTATTATGAGCAATTTGTTCCATATCCGGATTACAAGTTTTCGACTGACATGACTTATTTAAAGAACATGCTGCGCATTTTCCTTTTTTACTTCTCTTTACAAAATTAACTAACGTGTATGCTGCATAACCAAAAATGATAGCTCCAATTATAATATTGACCATCATTATACATCTCCTTTTAGAATCCTAGTAAAGATCCAACTTGGTATATAATAAGCGTTAATACATAAGCAACAACGAGTGGATAAACGACTGAGAAAATCGTCCATTTCGCTGATCCTGTTTCACGTTTAATAACAGCCACCGTCGCTAAACATGGAACATATAATAAAATAAAGAACATAAATGCATAAGCTGATAATGCTGTATAATGTGCTCCCATTACGTTTCCAAGCACATCTTCTTTAACTGCATAAATAATTGCCATTGTAGAAACGACAACTTCTTTTGCTAAAAATCCTGTTAAAAGGGATGCTGCAGCTTGCCACGTTCCGAAGCCGAGCGGTGCAAATAACGGTGCGATAAACCCACCAATCATCGCTAAGTAACTGTCTCCCATATCAACACCAAATCCTGATGGACCTGCATAGTTTAATAACCAAATGACAACAGAACCACCAAAGATGAATGTACCTGCTTTACGAACAAATCCTTTCCCTTTCTCCCACGTGCTTAGCCATAACGTTTTCGCTTGTGGCACGCGGTAAGGAGGTAGTTCAATTACGAAAATAGACTTTTCCGCTTTTAAAATTGTAAGAGACATAATTTTTGTAACTAGTAATGCAAGAACAATACCTGCAACATATAAAGAAAATACAACAGTTGCCTGACTATGAGGGAAGAATACGCCCGCAAATAATGCGTATACAGGCAAACGTGCCGAACAAGACATAAATGGTGTTACAAGAACTGTAAGTAAACGTTCTTTTTCTTGTTCAATCGTTCTCGCTGCCATAATACCTGGAACGTTACATCCAAAACCGATAATCATCGGAATAAACGCTTTTCCGTTTAAACCGAAGAACTCCATAATTCGATCCATAACAACTGCAATTCGCGCCATATATCCTGAGTCTTCTAATAATGAAATGAAAAAGAATAGTGCAAAGATTTGTGGTACGAATACTAATACAGCACCAACACCGGCAATAATACCTTCTGTAACGAGCGCTTGAATAAAATGAGAAGCTCCAATACTTGTAAGTCCAACCGTCACCCAATCCGTAAGCTGGCCACCAAAAAACTCATCTAACATATCCGATAAAGGTGTCCCAATCCACGTAAACGTAACCTGAAAAATAAAAAACATAACTGCTAAAAAGATTGGAAGTCCTAAAATTTTATGCGTAATTAGTCTATCAATTTTTTCCGAAAAAGGAATTTTCCCTTCTTTCTCATGCTTCATAACATTTGTTTTTAACTTTTCAATATACGCTTCACGAGTTTTGTAAATGTGCTCTTCCAACGTACAATCAAGTTTTCCCTCTAGGCGAGATCGAATGGCTACAAGTTCCTTATAAATTGGTAATGCTTTTATTTCTTTTTCTACTACTTCGTTATTGCTTAAAAATTGAAGTGCTAACCATCTCGGATGCTCGTAATTCGCTTTCTCTAAAAGAGAAATTACCTCTTCAATTCCTTCATCCATTTGTACACCATATGAAATAATGAATGGTTTTTTCTCGTTTTTGTCATTTTCTTTAAGGGTCGCAAGTAGTTCTTCACAACCTTTTCCACTTCTTGCAACGACAGGAACGACTGTTACGCCTAATAATTCGGATAAACGTTTTACATCGATCACAATTCCTCTTTGCTTCGCCACATCAACCATATTTAGACCAATTGAAACTGGCTTGCCAAATTCGAGCAACTGCAACGTTAAATGCATATTTCGTTCAAACTGCGAAGAATCCACAATATTTAACATATGCTGAAATTCTTCTGTTAATAGGAAGTTTGTTACAACACCTTCATCACGTGAAACTGGATTTAAATCATAAACACCTGGTAAATCAATTAATGTTCCTTGTCTATCTTTTAATTTACCAACCTTTTTTTCTACTGTTACACCGCTCCAGTTTCCTACGTATTCATAAGAACCAGTAAGTGCATTAAATAATGATGTCTTTCCTGTATTTGGATTCCCTAGCAAAGCAACCTTATTCACGCTAATTCCACCTTTATCATTTTCGCGTCACAATGACGAATACTAATTAACTGTCCACGACACTCCAATGTACAAGGACCTTTGAACATCGCCTTTTGCTTCATACGAAGTTCGCTTCCTTCAGAAAGACCGAAAGCAGCCAATCTTCTCTTTAGTAAATAATCTAAAGACTGAACACTTTTCACTAGCACTTTCTCACCGATTTTAATATCTACTAAGCTCATAACCTTCCCCCTCCGAAGAGAATGATAATTATTTTCAGAAGAATTATAGCACACTCTATTTCTCTTGTACTATACCCTTTTGCTTCATATTTATTAACATTTCGCTACAATTCTATTTCAATAATTGTCATAACAGATTCGTTTGCCATTCTCATCCATTTCGCTTACAATAAACAATAACAAATAAAGAATCTCGTTATCACTGGGGGAGCCATGCCGCTGAGAGGGAACACTTCGTTCCGACCCTTCGAACCTGTTAGTTAATGCTAACGCAGGGATTGTGCAAACGTCCGAAATACATACCTCTTTTCATTTACGTATTTCGTATCCTCCTATGATATCTATTCTTTTTTGTACAACTTGGATTTAGGGGGAGACAACATGCGTAACACCAATTTACAAGCGATGATTGAATCTGCTATTCTTGCAGCCTTCGCCATGGTCATCGACATTTTACCACTTTCAATAAAAATATCAGCTACAGGCGGTTCCATTTCATTTGCTATGATTCCTATTTTTATTATCGCTTATCGCTGGGGTTTCAAAATGGCTTTCTTAGGAGGCTTAATTTGGGGATTATTACAAATTGTCGTAGGCGATGCCATTATCGTAACACCAATTCAAGTATTAATTGAATACTTTGTTGCTTTCGCATTCATTGGGTTTGCTGGTTTATTCTATCGTCCAATTCAAAAGGCGCTTTTAACATCCAATGAAAATAACGAAGAACAATCAAACTTAGGTAGCCGTAAAGACAAACCTTCATCAAAACCAAACCAAGGGAAGAAAGTAATTGGATATATTATCGTCGCTACTTTTATCGGTAGTCTAGCTCGTTACTTCTGTCACTTTATCGCTGGTATCATTTTCTGGGGACAATATGCACCAAAAGGACAATCAGCAGCTCTATATTCTTTAATATTTAACGGTAGTACAATGATTGGTTCCTATATTCTATGTACCGTTTTACTTATATTTTTATTTATCACTTCACCACGTTTATTCAAAAGCATCAGTGCTTATCAAATGAATACACAAAAAAAGGGCGCTTAATGAGCGCTCTTTTTTCATATCGTAATATCAATTAAAAATACAATAAATGCACAAAAGAAAATAAATACCATTATACTTAGCCAATTGCTATGCACGGTTCATCGACTCCTTACATAACCTCGTTTTCTAACCAGATTATATCGTTTAAAAATAAAGATTAGGTAAAGATAGTATGAAAATAAATTAAAAAAAGCGTAGCATGCATTAT
Source organism: Bacillus sp. AFS012607 (assembly GCF_002558005.1). Classification (NCBI taxonomy): domain Bacteria; kingdom Bacillati; phylum Bacillota; class Bacilli; order Caryophanales; family Bacillaceae; genus Bacillus; species Bacillus sp. AFS012607. The sequence continues at coordinate 71,426 of NZ_NTVM01000028.1, read as the reverse complement.
CTACGCTTTTTTCGGTAAGTAAAAGTAAAATAATACACCGTCTCCTGTATTCTTTACTCCATATTCAGCATCGTGTAATTCTAAAATATTTTTAGAAATAGCAAGCCCAAGTCCCGTCCCACCTTGTGAACGCTGCCGAGCTGCATCCACGCGATAAAAGCGATCCCAAATTTTATCTAATTGTTCTTCTTCAATGTGAGTACCTTTATTTTCAATGCACACTTTTATACGATCTTTATCATCTATTGTCGAAATAATAATATCCTCTTTATTTGGTGTATAACGTATTGCATTCGTAATGAAGTTCACAATGACTTGTTCAATTCGGCCTTGATTTGCAATCACTTCAAATGAACGTATATTTTTATGAACATGAAGTTCTTTTTTCTCTATTTCCACAGATAGATGTTCACATATATCTTCAATTACTGTATCAATATAAAACGAAGACTTTTTCATTTTATATGTACCAGATTCAAATTTAGCTAACTCAAGCATATCCAAAATTAAAGTATCCATTTTGTCTACTTCTCTCTCCATCGCCTGAAAATAATACTCTTTTTTATGCTCAGCTACCCCGTCTTTTAAAATGGAAATACAACTTTTCATAATACTCAGCGGTGTTTTCAATTCATGCGAAACACCAGAAATGAATTCTTTCCGTGTATTTTCTAACTTTCTTTCCTTTTCAATATCTTGTTCAAGCTGTCCGATATGAGAATTTAATTTGTTAGAAAGTATATTAATATTTTTCGATAAATCACCAATTTCATCTTTTGAAGTAATCGGTATTTTTTCTGTAAAATCTAAATGCGCTATTTTCTTCGTCGTATCATTTATTTTTAATAACGGTTTGGCAATTTGCTTTGAATAATAAAACGAAGCTAAAAAAATAAGAACGACTACAAATGCAATGATGTATATGTAATAATCTTGCACCATTTGTACAGCTTCATCTACAGGCTGTAAAGAAGCCATTGCATATATATATGCTACTGATCCGTCTTTTTCTTTTATTGGCTTAATTAATAATTTATATTTTATATCATTCTTTTCATAATCTATTGTTTGTGTTGTATATCGTATTTTATTGCTTTCTTTTAATAATAAATCGGTTTGAAAACCCTTAATATTATCTAAAAATATGCTATTTTTATAAATTGGATTCACAGGACCGTTTACATCTGGTAACTGTACTTTTGTAACACGTCCTCCTATGTAAACGCCTAATTCCTGAGCAGCTTCTTCCTGTACGGCTGGTTTCTTTTCCTTAGCAAGTTGCTCCCCAGCCGCTCTCTTTTTCTCCTCATCTAATTTTATTTTCTCCTGAAATGCTTTTTCTAACGGTTTATTAGATCCACTTAAATTCTGCTTAGATAAAGAAAAAGAGAATGGAATAAAACTATCTTCTTTTCTCACTCCAGAAAAATAAATCTCTTGTCCTAAAAACTGCTCTAATGATTTATTATCAATCTCCTCTATATTGACGAGATTGTATAAGGGTATCTTGAATAGTTGTTGTCCAAAGCTCTTTTGTTGCCTACGATCTATCGTTACCTCAAAATAAAAATCATCCACATGTTTTAAATTCCCATTCTGATCTAGTGTCGTAATCCACGTATTATTTTCCCTAAAAAAGTCTTGCTCAAGTTTCTGAATTCCTTCTGCATTTCCTGTGTAGTTTAGATAATTCTTCTCAAAGGAATTTAAATTCACTTTAATATCTTCCACTTTTCGATTCGCATAATATTGTTTAAAAAATATCGTTTGTCCAATAAATATCGTCGCTAAAATCAACATACATAATGCTGTTGTAAGAGTAAATAATTTTAGTACAATTCCTTTCTTCATACATTTCCCTCAAATTTATAACCTGTTCGTACTACAGTTGTAATGTACTTTGCCTTCTCTCCTAATTTATTTCTTAAATTACGAATATGACTATTAACCGTTCGATCATCACCAGCAAATTCATATCCCCAAATTCTTGAAATTAATTGTTCCCTTGTTAGTACAATTCCTTGGTTTTTCATGAAATACACTAATATTTCAAACTCCGTATGCGTTAAACTAACATCTGCCTCATCAACAGTAACAGTACGTGACGGAAAATGAACTTGGATGCCATGAATCGATAACGTATCATCTTCATTCTCTAAAGGTTTCTTCGATGCCTTTCTACTTTCTAATAATCGTTTCGCTCTTGCTAATAGAATGGGTGGACTATACGGCTTCGTCACATAGTCATCTGCCCCAAGTTCAAAACCAAGTAACGTATCATCTTCATCTACGCGCGCCGTCAGCATAATAATAGGCACCTCGGACGTCTTCCTAATTCTTCGGCAAACAGACCATCCATCGAGTTCTGGCAACATAATATCTAAAATAACTAAATCAACTTCTTCTTCTTCAAATACAACTAAAGCCTCTTTCCCGTCCCTCGCTTCAAACACTACATATTGTTCACTTAAAAAATAATCTTTTAATATTTCACGTAATATATCTTCATCTTCAACAATTAAAATGTTTTTTGACATAACTTATATATCCCCCTCCTGCTTTCAGAAACTATAATTTCATTTTGAATAACTGCCAGTTAACTTCGCCTCGATAATATATCTATCTGGTGCATCCCCTATATAATCAAATGGATAACAAGTTGTCAGTGTTAATATCGGTTCTTCTTTTTTTATAATAACAGTACGATCATCCGCATGAGTAATCCATGTCTTTTGAATTTCATATGTGTACGTTTTATTATCATACTCTAAAACAAGGGTATCCTTTTCTTTCAACTCTCCTAAATCTGTAAATACAGTATCTCGATGTCCACTCAGTACAGTATGTCCCCCTCCAGATGGAGTTGTCGTTAAATCACTAACAAACATACCAACTCCTTTTTTCAGAGTCGTATCATCCGCTCCCCAATATATAGAAAACTTCTTCTTTATTTTCGGTATGTTTAACATCGCTACCTTTTCTCCTTCTTTATGTTCTGTTTGAGAAGAAGGCACTTGAGTGGTTACAGGTGTTTCATGAGAAAGTTGAGTATCTTGTATATTTTTAAGGCTCTTTATTTCTTCTGCTGTTAATTGCCCGGCAGAGCTCTTTCCTTTATACCATTCCACAGCGTAATAGGATCCCATGAATAGCCCTATAGCCATCAATATGATACCGATATAATTGAGTAACTTCATGTTTCATCCCTCCATGCCAAAAATGGTAGGAGTAACCTACCATTTTTAATATATGAAATTATCCCATTCTTTATAGGACAATATTTTATTTACACTTTAAACTTACTGCGACGATTCAAACCAAATAATGTACCTAGTGCTACAAGGGCTGCACTTAATCCCATCATTACCACGTTATTTGATGCCGTGTTTGGCAATTTTTCACCTTGTACAACTGGCTTGGCTACTTCTTTTTTAGCTACTTCATTCTTTTGCCCAGCTTCTATAGCTGCTTCTTTTTTGGCCATATCGTTTTTTAACTGTTCTTGCGCTATTCTCTTTTTCTCTTCTTCACTTTTTTTCTCAGCTTTTATTGCTTCCTCTTCTTTAGCCATATCATTTTTTTCTTGTACTTGTGCCGCTTCCTTTTTCTCTATTTCACTTTTTTGCTGTTCCTTAATTGCTTCTTCTTTTTTAGCTTTATCTTGCTGCATTTGCGCTGCTTCTTCCTTTGTCAATGTTCCTGTTGAAGCACTCGCTACTGAAGAATATCCTACTGTTAAAAGTGCCATTGCACAAATTGGTAATAGTCTCTTTTTCATCTTCATTCTCTCCTTATATTTTATTCACATCAACTCGCATCGGATGTATTACTAGAATAAGCAAGAGATATAAATATAAGATGCAGATGAAATATAATTCATTTAAAGATTTCATTGTAGAAAAAGAAAAAAACATCGCAATATATACGATGTTTTTTTCGGGTGTGTGTCTCAATATTTACATGTTACTTTCGCGCGATTTGGAAGTAGAACGGGCCGGAGCGATAACTAATTGTCTCGGCTCAGTTTTCTTGAAGTGATTTTTGACGTTACACTTACGACGTTGAACAACCCACGCTTTAATAGGGTTTGTCAAAATAATCTTTTGCTCTTCGTTAGGGGCCTCTTCTTCAAACCTACAACTTTCGCTCCATTTATTCCATTTCATTGTAAATTTAGAAGAAGAATGATCATCTTCACGATCAAACAAGTGCAAAAAATCCATTTTTCCATCTAGCATTACGGTATTACTAGTCGCTAAAAAAGAAAAGGTCGTCCAACGTTTCTCCATGCCCTCCTACTCCTTTTTCACATATAGAGTGCCTAAAACTTAATTTACCTAAAATATGCTTGCCTTTTACCTTACACCCATAGTTTATCCAAAATGCTATTATGCAACTATCGATTTGCCTTACAACTACCTTACATTTTTGTAAGAAACAAAAAACCTTCACTCTATATAATGAAGGTTTCTTACTTTTTATCTATATGATTTCTCATATCATCAAGTCCAGCTTCTTTTAGCTGCGACATCATACCGTGCGAAATTGCTCCTAACACTAAAGTCATTCCAATTAATGAAATACGAATCGCAGGTACATCAATTACGTAAGCCAACAGGCCAAGAACAATTGTTAAAAGTAATGCTTTTATAAATGTTACACTTGTGTACTGTTTCTTCTTCATCATATTCACCCTTTTTGGAAGCGTTTTCTTAATGTACTTAGTATATCATATCATCAGATGATTTTGTCTTTATCTTTGTAAAAAATTACTATCTCCTTTGACTTTTTCTATTCTATCCTTTACAGTCGAAATGTTCGCAAGTTTTACACTGTAGGAGGATTACAATGAATATTGAAATAAAAGACACTTTAATTTCTGAAGAACAATTACAAGCAAAAGTGAAAGAATTAGCACTTCAAATCGAACGTGACTTTGAAGGAGAAGAAATCGTAGTTATCGCAGTATTAAAAGGTTCATTCGTATTTGCTGCTGATTTAATTCGTCACATCAAAAATGATGTAACAATTGACTTTATTTCTGCATCTAGCTACGGAAATCAAACAGAAACAACAGGAAAAGTGAAACTACTAAAAGATATTGACGTAAACATTACTGGAAAAAACGTAATTGTTGTAGAAGATATTATCGATTCTGGTTTAACACTTCATTTCCTAAAAGACCACTTCTTTATGCATAAACCAAAGGCACTCAAGTTCTGTACATTACTTGATAAGCCAGAACGCCGTAAAGTAGACTTAACAGCTGAATATGTTGGCTTCCAAATTCCAGACGAATTCATCGTTGGATACGGTATCGACTGTGCGGAAAAATATCGTAACTTACCATTTATTGCTTCAGTTGTAACGGAATAATATAATAAAATAAGCTTCCATCAATTACTGATGGAAGTTTATTTTCTATCACGATTCGTAAAAGACAAAGGGAGAGAATAAAAATGACAAAGACAAAATTTGAAAAAGTACTCCTCATCGTAAATCCGAAAGCTGGTCAAGGTGACTTACATACAAATTTAACAAAAATCGTACCACCTCTTGCCGCAGCTTTTCCTGATCTACATATCCTTCATACGAAAAAACAAGGTGATGCAACAAAATATTGCCAAGAGTTTGCTAGTAAAGTAGATTTAATTATCGTCTTTGGTGGTGATGGAACAGTATTTGAATGCACAAATGGCTTAGCACCTCTCGAAACTAGACCTACACTTGCAATTATTCCAGGTGGAACTTGCAATGACTTCTCTCGCACACTTGGTGTTCCGCAAAACATTGCAGAAGCGGCAAAACTTATTACAAAAGAACATATAAAACCAGTTGACGTTGCAAAAGCAAATGGACAACATTTCTTAAACTTCTGGGGGATTGGTCTCGTATCTGAAGTATCAAACAATATCGATGCAGAAGAAAAAGCAAAGCTTGGTAAAATCGGTTACTATTTAAGTACAATTCGAACTGTAAAAAATGCTGAAACATTCCCGGTAAAAATTACTTATGACGGACAAGTATATGAAGACGAAGCTGTCCTTGTCATGGTTGGAAATGGTGAATATCTTGGTGGTATTCCATCCTTTATTCCGAACGTAAAATGTGATGACGGAACACTTGATATTTTCGTAGTCAAATCAACAGGGATTCAAGCATTTAAAGATTACCTCGGAAAGAAATTATTTGAAGACTCAAATGAAAATGACATCTTCCACGTAAAAGCGAAATCCATTCATATCGAAACAGAGGAAGAAAAAGAAGTAGATACAGATGGAGAAAGTTCGCTTCATACACCTTGTCACATTGAATTATTACCAGGACACTTTACGATGATTTATAATCCTGCGGTTGTGTAAAGAAAAAAACGAGTGCTAGCACTCGTTTTTTCTCTTCTAATCTAGTTATGTCGTTGAATAATTTCCTCTATTTCTTTAACTCTGTCTAAAGTAATTCCATTTCTTTGTTCAATTGCTAAAGGATGGTCGGTTGGCTCTAATTCAACATACGGTGCCATTCCAACTTCTCTTATATGTACATTTGTTTTTAAATTTAATGTTTCTGGATAAACTGGTATTTCTACAGATAACCACCCAAAATAAGGATCACTATTTTCTCGGCCTCTCTCATCCCACTTTTCTAATACTTCATCATAACTTTCTTTACTAAGCGATACCCACACAGTCCATATGAAATTTTCGTGGTAATCAATGATAGGAATCTCTAAACAACCTCTAATAAAGTAATGTTCATCGTCCATTACGCAAAGTTCTGATGTTAAATGGAAGCGTCCCTCTCTTTCATGGGGCGCTACCTCGTAATAATAATATGGTGCTTTACTTCCGTAGCATAAAGGAAGTGTAAAATGACTCATTTGTACTTTTTCTCCAGATTTTCTTCTTCTTTTCATTTATTATTCTTTCTCCTATCTTTTTCAGTCACAACCAAACTCCACCCAATTTTCCCAGTTCGTATTAGCATCCTTATTTACAATTTCACTAGAGTATACCATAAACATACTTACCTTTCATTTTCTAATAATATTACTAAAAAATAGTAGAATGACTAGTTTGCATACTCTAGTTCTTTTTATGTACAATGAAGGAAAGAAGCACCTTCATATAAGGGAGAGGACAAACTTTGTTCAACCAACAGTTAGTTAATTTACGCATTGATTTTGCATTTAAACAATTGTTTGGTACGAATGGTAGTGAAGATATTCTAATTGCATTTTTAAACGCTATGTTACAAGATTCTTTAGAGTCGCCCATTGCTTCTCTACAACTAGAAGATCCACATTTACACAGGGAATATGAAGAGGATAAGTTATCTATTTTAGACATTTCAGCGACATTAAACACAGGAATAAAAGTCAATGTAGAAATACAACTCAATAATAATCACGATATGGTTAAACGCAGTTTATATTATTGGGGAAGACTATACACATCTCAACTACAAAAAGCGATGCCCTACAGTGCACTTCACAAAACCATCACCATAAACTTACTAAACTTCGTAATGTTTTCGGAACACCCAGCCTTCCATACAACGAGCATATTATGGAATACACAACAAAAAAAACTCCTAAGTGACGACATAGAAATCCACACTATAGAAATTCCAAAGTTAACTGAACAATGGTATGAAGAAAAAGTAAATCCGTGGAAAGATCCATTTGTTCGTTGGCTTTTATTGCTTTCAGCAAATGAGGATGAGCACTTAACTAAACTATTGGAGGATATTGCTATGAACCAAGACCCTATTTTACAAAAAGCGATAAATAAATGGGAACGTATGAGTCAAGATTCTTCTTTCCGACAAGCCTATGACGCAAGGGAGAAAGTTTTAATGGATGAAGCAGCAAAATTCGCCCACGCAGAGACAGAAGGAATAAAAAGAGGGATGGAACAAGGGATAAAAAAAGGGCTTGAAAAAGGCATTGAAAAAGGCATTCAACAGGGCATTCAACAGGGCATTCAACAGGGCATTCAACAGGGCATTCAACAGGGCATTCAACAGGGCATTGAAAAAGGTCGAAAAGAAGGAGTCCAACAGGGGAAAATTCAAATGATTAAAAATATGTATGATCTTGGTATACCACTTGAAACGATTGCTAAGGCAAGTAAATTAAGTTTGCATGAGATTGAGCATATTTTAGGACATAAATAGTCATAAAAAAGAGCTTGAATAGTTTCAAGCTCTTTTTTTATCAACTCTCCTCAATACCATCCAATTGAGTCTTATAACATTCATCACATTCTGGCCTCGTAGGAAGAATCCCTCTTTCATCAGGTAATAAAACCCTCAAAACTTCTCGATCCATCTCTACGAAATACTTCATAATAATGGGATATCCTTCAATAATATTCATATACTCAATCCCTTGTTCAAACTTTTTTCCGCTCTTTATTTCTTCTATTTTCAGCATAAAAAATCCGAAACCATACAAAATGATTTCGGATTTCCTATAGTTAAAATATTAAATTACATTTCGAACAAAAAGGAGCAGAATTTCCTCTTCAAATTTTCGCATTACGTTTTGGACAATATACATCTCTCTCTTCTATCTTTTCTCGTTCTATCATATGTAAGGATACTATTCTCATACTGCACATAACCCCAATTAATATAAGGCTAACAACGAGCAGCATATCTCTCACTTCCTTTCTATATTTTACCATAAAATAACAAAACCGATTCCCACATTGAGAATCGGTTTTATCTTTATAATCCTAACTTCGCCTTCGCACCATCAGGAATTTTATCTACTTCTATTTCTACTTTATCATGTAAAAACTTCCCTCTTGTAATGACATGCCAGTACGAGCCTTTTTGTAATTTATCTACGCCATCAATTGTTACTTCTTTCTCTTCTCCCTTCTCATCATAAGCTTTAACTGTATATTCAAAACCTTTATTTCCACCTAACTTCTTCGCTCCAACCAAATTTTGAGCTGGGATCCCTACTACCCGTTTATGCTGGATAAATTTATTAAACTTCATAGTGTTTTCAAAACAAAAAGTCTTCCATACAACGAGCATATTCTGGAAGACACAACAGCAGCGACGCCTAATTGATGATATAGAAATTCCAAAGTCAACAAAACAATAGCATGAAGAAGAGCTAGAAAAATATCGAGAAGGTTGACGGGGCATACACCGTGTCAAATTGAATTATTATCAAAGCTTTCAACAGTGATTTATAATCCTTATTTTGCTATACTTTAACAATTACTAAACTTCGCATTTTTTCAAAAAATAAAGTATAATGAACTAATATAAAAAGGTTGTTAACAAAATCGTTAACAACCTTTTTTGTTTTTTCCGAAAAACTTTTCAATTTAAGGGAGCGATCACATGTATTGGAGAAAAAATGATAAACCTGTAGAAGAACCAGAAGCAATTGCTGTATGGGAATGCCAAGAAGAAAACTGCCGTGGGTGGATGCGTAAAAACTTTTCGTTAGAAGAAGAGCCGCAATGTCCTTTATGTAAAGGAGATATGGAAAGCAGCGAACGCTTATTACAAAAGTTATAATAAATTTTCCTCTTCACCTTTTATAAACTCAAACATAGAGGATCCTCTTTCTCCTTATTTGCAATGTGAATCGAAAGAAAATAAACTATACAAAAAGCTTTGCGTATCCTCGCAAAGCTTTTTCAATATCTCAAACTCATTCCAACCATAGTTCCTATCCAAATGATTACTGTTCACCTATATGCTCAATAACCAAATTAATATAAAAGGAAATCCAATAAAATTTACAAGTTTCACTTTTAATTCATCCATTTTTTATAGGCTAATACAAATTTTATACTTTAATCTTACGACGAATAAATCCAAATACAGATCCTAATACCACAAAACATGCACTTGGTATCATCATTGTTTCGCTACTTCTTTTTTCTCTATATCATTCTTTTGTTGTGATTGAATCGTTGCTTTCTTTTTCCCTAATACTTCTTTTTATTGATCCTGAATCACGGCTTCTGCTCGTTCTAATGATTTTTTTTACTCCTGCATTGCTGCTTTCTTCTTCTCTAACGCCTCTTTTTGCCAAGCATGAAATTCTGCTTCCTTTTTTTCTAATGCTTGTGCTGATACCTCTCCCTTTGACGTTGTTCCAGTAGATGCGCTAGCTAACGATGAATATCCTATTGATAAAAGTGCCATCGCACAAATTGGTAAAATTTTCTTTCTCATTTCATTTTCTCCCTGTATACTTTTTTAAATACCAGCTTGGGGGTATTTATAGACTAAACAAGCTATATAAATATAAGATGCAGATACGATATATTTCACTTAAAAATTCAATTAGTGTAATTAATTACACTAATCTCTATGTATAGATGTATTTCCTTAAAAATAGTAGAGGGATTCCTTGATTTCTCCTTAATAATATTCAAAAGTCCCAAACTATAATAAGTTTGAGACCCTTGAATTCTATATTCTATTTTTTCTTTGGGAGGACAATCCCCTTATATAATTGAATAGTGATCAAATAGTAAACAACGTAAATAATTAAAAATATACAAATCGGAAGTCCAATATTCACATATGGATTCACAAAAAATTTAACAAATGTAAATACATTCATTCCTACCAAAACGTGTATAAGACCCAATATAGCTGGAAATAGAAATACAATGCCTAATTCTTTATACATAGATTTTATAAGTAATTCTTTACGTACCCCAATTTTCCGAAGCATCTCATAACGCCCTATATCTTTCGTAGCTCCAGAAAGGATCTTAAACATTAAACAACTTGCCATCATAGCTAAAAAAGCAAGGCCTAAAAAGAATCCCATAAAGGAAGTTCCTTTTGAAAAGGCAAGCATAGATTCATAATCACTATAGTTTGTCGGTAAATATACATCTTCCTTAGGCTTATTAATAGTAGCGGCTATTTTTTCGATTTGACGATCATCCATCTCTTTTAACTCTGTTTTATACCTTAAAATATTATCTACTTTAGCAATAAAAAATGTATGCTCATTCCCTTGAATTGCTTCATAACGTTTTTCATCGACGATATAGACAGGTTTACGATCATATACAGAAATATTCGATCTAAAATCACTATCCATACTCTTATCCCAATTCAGTGGTAACGTAGAACTAGATGGATCAACTTCCTCCCCCTTAAACATCCTATAGCTCGAAGATGGAAGTTGTTCAGTAATATGTGTTGTCTCTTTCTTTCCAAACAACAGTGGAGGATTCTCCAATAATTCTTCTTTTAAATAGTAAACAGCCTCATTATTAACTTTATATTTATATTGTTTTTTATCTACAATTTTCATTTTTTCCATAGCTTTATAATCCTCTGCTTCTGGATCATGAATTGTAATATCATAACCTGACATTCTTTCTGCTGTAAGGATTACGTTTTTCTGTAAAGACATGCCACCAGCCATTGCCCCCACACCCAGTCCAATTAGCATCGTTACCGTGCCTAATATTTTCGCCAAACTACTTACACGAAACTGCAATTGTGCAAATGTAAATGCATTTAATTTCTTCTCATTTAAATAGCGCGTTTTCTTTAACCTGTTAACAATCATAGGTAAGAACGAAATAAATATAAGATATGTCCCGATTGTAATCGTGAATAGTGGAAGCATAATGGCTCCAGCGCCCTTTATTCCTACGAAGAGTACGAAATAATACCCTACACCTAGTCCTAGCAAACTACATAAAAGTAACAATATTGTGGCTGGTCCTTTCATTCGTATGTGCTCCGTTTGCTCCTCTGTACGAATTAAATCTAGTTCTGTTTTAAGTGCTATACGAATCACATTCACAACGGATGTAAGTAGAAATAACACACTAAAGAATATAAATGTTATTTTGAATGCAGGACCATAAAATGCTTGATAACCTTCCGCTGAAATTTCCAATTGTTTCGTTAGAAATTTGCTAACGAAATTAGAAAGAATGGCTCCGAATACACTACCTAGCACTAGTGAAATCATTCCCATAATGAACGTCTCAAAAAATAAAAGTTGACTAATTTTACTCTTTTTCGCCCCTAATACAAGGTACATACCAAGCTCTTTCTGCCGGAGTGAAAGTAGAAAAGAGTTTGCATAAAAAATATAAAAGAATGTAATAAACGCTACCAAAACAGAGCCTATTTGAAATACAAATACAATTGAACCAATAATACTGTTATTCATTGTAAACTCTTTATTTAACGCAAGCGTTTGAAACATATAAAAAATAGAAATTGAGATTACAAGACCTATTAGTAAAACGATGTAATCCTTTATCATTTTTTTCATACTGGAAATAGAAAGTTTTAATAACACACTTTACACCCACGATTCTCTACAGCGTGGTATACTACATTCACCTTTTTACTATCCCCTCTTTGTACAACGTTCTCTTCAAATATTAAAGTTTTCATATTGCCTCCTGTCATGTGGCTAGTGCTACGATCATGCTATTTTCATAGCCACTAACTATCATTTTATCTTTTCCCGACAAACAGCAATATTGATTCCTCTTACATTATCCTTACATTTTTGTAATGTACAATACCTTAAAATCATTATATTAAAATTATTATTTTCATAATCCGATTCATATACCTTTACTTTGTTCTCACGAAGATGACATCAATATTCTCACACTTAAATAATATATTTATAAATATAAATTCGAAGGATATTTTATAGGTTTTCTAGTCTATTTAAAAAGTTATATAAATCATTAACATTAGAAATGGACAAAAAAAGCCCCTCTGTAATACTTAATAACTTTGCACTTATCATCAGTTTACCTCTTCATTATAATTGTCCAAGATAAAGATAAGATAACAACGATATAAAGATATACCCACATGTTATTAAATTTAGTACCGTTTTACCTTTCCTTATCCCTCTCACTCTTTACTTTACATTAATTCTCTTCGTTTCTAATCCACCTCTGATGGACTCTATATAAAACTATTATTTAGGTTGTATTAAAATAACATATTCTAAATCATATAAATTTGCCTTTGGTTTTGCATAAATAGTATAAGTAAGACCATATTGATCTTGTTCTTGTTCTAGTACCTCTGCTACTTCAAGACCTGGTGGTATTTTCTGACTCAATTCAGAGGTAATAATGCTATCACCTATTTTTATTTCTTTCACTTTATCTGATGGGATATTATCAATTCGAAGGGCCTGTTTTTTCTTATCATACCCTGTAACAAATCCTAAAATGGATGAATTATTTTGAAGGGTGATTGCTAAACGATTCGTTCGTTCATCACTCGTAATTAATTTCACAACAGATGTATATTGATCTACACTATCTACCTTTCCAATAAAACCGTTCACTGTAATAGCAGCCATACCAACCTTTACACCATGTTGTGCCCCTCTCTCAAGAGAGATTTTTCCATACCAATCTTCTGCTTCACGCCTTACTACTGTAGCTTGAATTAGATTGTATTTTCCTTGTTCCTTTAATTCTTTCGTTTTATTGATAAGTTTAGTAAGATTTTCTTTCTCCTCACTTAACATTTGCACTTTACCCTTTAATGATTCTTGATGTTCAATTTTCCCTTTCAATGCTTGATTCTCTTTATATACTTTATAAATGTCTTCTATATTATGAACAATATTTTGGACATGCTTATTATTTGTACATACATACACCGCCAATAAAGCCAAAAGAATAATTGAAAGAAATAATAATATTTTCTTCTTAGAAACCTGCATAATTATCCTGCTACTCCTTATCAATTTTTATCCACACACTATAGGATACTAGTGATTGTATACAGAATAAATGCAGTTTAGATAAAGTTCAGATAAACTTTATTTTCTTTATAAAAAATTTAGAAATTATCATATACTGCCATTGCATTCAAATTTTGATCGTTCAACTTATCATTTCTATAACTAAATATGTTTTATTGTTACTTTTTCTTTCACTTTAGCTGGTATTTCATCACCTTGCACTTCTTCCCATTCCATACCATAACTTCCTTTAGATCTAATCTTTAAATATGCTCCTATTCTTAAATGTTTTGAAGCAGTCATCGCAATCTTTTGCTCTTGACCAGATTCATTATATCCTTTGAATTTATATTCCCATCTAGCAAAACCTTTGTTTTCGGCTCCATATTTACCATCATTATCAACAACAGCATAATAAATACCTTCTTTAATAAATGGATTGAGTTGATCTACAATAGATCCACCCTTCACTATAAGTAATGTAACTCCAACTATAATCAATGCGATAAACGCGCTTATTTTTTTCATGAAACTTTCTATTCTCCTCTTCTCAGATACTTCCACTTAAAAGACTTCCTCTAAATCAATTGTGGCACTATTACTTATTAAAATGTAACCAAATTTCCTAATGCTCTTCTAATTAAATTGGCAATAATATAATAAATTGAATAACCCCATTTTCATGTTTTTCTCGAATTTCTCCTTTGTGCAATTCAACAATGCTTTTTGCAATTGCAAGCCCCAAACCTGAACCTTCTACAGCTCTACTTCTCGATTGATCTTTTTTATAAAAACGCTCAAACAAATTCTCTAATTCTTTTTTTGTAAATTCTTCACTATGATTAGCTATAGAAATTTTGATATGCTGCTCTTCTCTTTGAAGTAAAACCCGAATTTCTGCTTTATCTATACTGTATTTAATTGCATTTATTAAAAGATTTTCAAACACACGCACCATTTTTTCTGAGTCCACCACAGCATATATACGATCTTCCTGAAATTCTTTTACAAAAAAAAGATTATGCTCCTCCGCTTGTGGTACTAGCTCTTCTATTAATTGATCAAGTAGTTCATTTATACACACTTCTTGCGAATCTAACGCCATATTTTCATCTGTTAGTTTTGTATACTCAAACAAATCTTCTATTAACATCTTCAACTGCTCTGATTTTGAAAAGGCAATTTTTATATACTCATCATGCTGTTCTTTATTTTCATATTTCGCATCACCTAGTAAACGTAAATACCCCATAATAGAAGTAAGTGGTGTTCTTAAATCATGTGATACATTTGTAATCAATTCACTTTTTTGCTTCTCTATTTGTTTTTCCTTTTCTATATTAGCCAAGAGCTTTTCTGCCATTTGATTAATATTAGAAGTTAATAAACCTATTTCGTCTTGACCTGCCTGTTTGATTTTATATTGTAAATTACCTTTCGAAAATTCCCTTACTCCTTCTGCCATCGCTTCAATCTGATTCATTTTCCTTTTCGTTATATAAAAGAAAGATAGTATAAAAGTGATAAAACCTAGTAAAGATGGAAATGGACTGCTATCATTCACTATATACTTCACATTTCCTTGTGGTATACCACTTGCAATAATATACATATTTTTCGTATTAACAGTAACCGGATAAAAAGTTGTAAACTCCTTACGCTTTTGTTCAGTTCCATCTTGAATTAAATTTTGCGCCTCTACATATCGTACTTGATCCATTTTAAAATCCATCACATTACGCATCGTCTCATGAAGATTGATTTGTTCTTCCGGCGCTCCCTTTGTTTTATAAACGACTTTCCCATCCTCGTCTATTATTAAAATCTTTAGTTGATTTTGTTCATTCAATTGATCAAGCAGTTCTTGTATATTAATTTCCTTACCTTCCTCGGTCATACTTTCAACAAGCCTTTGTGTCTGTCCATCAATGGCTTCCATACCTGATGCATAATCAATGATAGAAATTTTATTCGCATCCTCAAAAAAAGAAGATGAAGACCATCCTACTAATACACCGAGTAACGTACAAAAAGTAAATGTAGCCATTAGCTGTATCCGTATGCTCTTTTCCAAATAACTCACTATTTTACCTGTCATTTTTTTTAAAACTTGATTCATCCATATTATCGGTTCAAATATCTTTCTCAATCTTGTAGCCAACTCCCCATACTGTTTTAATGTACCGAGGATTCCTTGGAATCGCCTCTATCTTTTCACGTATTTTCCGAATATGTACCATCACAGTATTATCAGATTGGAAAGCTTGCTCTTTCCATACTCTTTCATAAATTTGTGCTGCATTTAATACCATTCCTTGATTTCGTACAAGCAATTCTAATACCTCAAACTCTCTCGGTGTCAATTTCACCTCTTCATTTGCAATAATGACCTGCCGTGTTACTATATTAACTTTCATATCTCCAATCTCTATTTCATTTTCATCTTGTACACTTGTCCCACTCATTTTCATATATCTCCGAAGTTGTGATTTAATACGAGCAATGAGTTCCAGTGGATTAAATGGTTTAGCTACGTAATCATCTGCCCCAGTTGTTAATCCTAAAATCTTATCCATATCTTGCGTTTTTGCCGACAGCATAATAATAGGCATTTCCGCTATTTCTCTCACTTTCATACACATATGAATACCATCTATTTTCGGCATCATAATATCAAGGACGATTAGATGCACGTCTCTTTTCTTTACTATTTCTAAACCTTCTTCACCATCTCCAGCTTGTAATACTTCATAACCTTCATTCTTTAAATAGATAGTGATAAGTTTTCTAATTTCCTTCTCATCGTCCACGATAAGTATCGTTCCTTTACTCACAAAATCTCCTCCAGCATCATTTACCAAACTATGAATGTTGCTTTATTTCACTCACTACGGCATTCTTCTTATGCATATACATATAAGAAATACTACAAACTACAATAACAATGCCACCAAAATATATACCGTACTCGGTCGCAAGTGTTACTATTACTTCTATATGCTTTCCAAATATAGAACCTAGTAAGAAATAAACTAACGTCCATACAAATCCTGTTACATATGAATAAATCGCATACGTTTTAAAAGACATGTTATTCATTCCTACTAAATACGGTACGATATGCCTCACAACAGGTATAAAATAACTTATAACTAATGTATAATGACCATATTTTGCTATCATCTCTTGCGATTTTAAAAGATACTTCGTCTTTTTCTTTTTCATCAATTTATTAAGTATTTTTATGCCAAAAATTTTCCCGAGTATATACCCTAAAGAAAGGCCGGATACAACGCCTAAATACGTTAGTAAAAAGGCGGGAATCAAATCCAATATACCCATCGATGATACTAATCCACCGCTCATTACAATCATTTCATCTGGAATCGGCATACCGATAATACCTAACCATAAACAGAAAAATAAAGCCCAATAACCATACTGCTCAATGTATGACATTAATTCATTTAGCTCCATTATGCATATGCTCTCCTTAGCTCTTTTTTACAGCTAAAGACGTAAGCTGGCGGGAAATTGAACCACACTTTTTCTAGTGTAATTTCAGGGAAGAAATGCTGTATAAATCCTTTTTTCACAAGTGAATATTGAAATGTAATAAATTCTCCATTCTCATGTATCGTTTCCATTACGCTGTTTAAAATGCGCTTTGAAACCTCTTCTGGTAAAGAAGTGAAAGGCAATCCTGATAAGATATAATCAATACATTCTATATTCAATTGTTCCCTATACTTCTTTATATTTTCCGCTGAGCCATGTATAACAATCACATTCTGCTCATCTTTAAATTTTCTCTTTAACTCTTTGAAAAATACTTCATTAATTTCAATAAGAAGAAATAATGTCTCCTTCTTCTTTCTCTTCATAATTTCTTTCGTAAAAGCTCCTGTACCCGGCCCTAGCTCTACAATGCATTTCGCTCTATTAAAATCAATTACATCTACCATCTTCTTTGCTAATATTTTTGAACTTGGCGCAATTGCACCAGTATGTTTCGGATGTTTAATAAATTCATGTAAGAATGTTATGAGTTGCATGTAACCTTCTCCCCATTCGTTCAATAGTTTTTAACTTGTTTCTAAGTATAACTATCGTTTCTTAATAAAAATTGAGGAAGTTTCTTAAGATTTTATGAAGAATAAAAAAACAGCTATCCCTATTACGATAGCTGTCCCTTTATTACTTCGCACTCACGATTTTATAATAAGAACGAACTGTGATGAAGTAATATCCAATATAAATAACACTATATACTCCAATACTAATTAAAAGCGGAATCATAATTTCAAATGGCAGTATGTTCCCTAAACCTTTTAATGCAAACAAGCTGTGCAGAATTCCGATTACTAGTGGAATTGCAAAGATAAAGCTCACTTGTTTTGCAATAGCTTTTTTCATTTCTTGTTTCGTTACCCCGACTTTATGAAGGACAATGTAACGATCACGGTCAGCACTTGCTTCTGTAAGCTGCTTAAAGTAAATGATTGAGCCTGTCGCTAATAGGAAGACTAAACCTAAGAATAGTCCGATGAACATCATTAGTCCAGTTGCTTCCAGTCCCATATGGAAACCAGTATAGAAGTCTCTAAATGGTGGTGCCATTTCTGATACACCAGTTGGCATCACTTTTGCTAATTTTTCCGTTAACACTTTACTGTTTCTTTCATCTTTTACATCAATATTTTTTACAATACGTGTTCCAAATGCTTGTTTCGCTTGTTCATACATTTCATCTGAAACGACAACAACTAGTTCACCTAAGTTTGTAATTGCATTATTATTTGCACCTTGGATTTTCAACGTCTTCGTTTCATTTTCAATTTGGAATACCGCTTTATTTCCTTTATATTCGGGGCTAAACTCATACCCTTCCATATAAGAACTATCATATATAAATGCTTCGCCAGTAGCTACATTCACTGTTTCCGCATCAATTTTTTTAGCAAGCTTGTTAAATTCAGATTGAGACATAAATTGATATTTCTCTGAAATCGTGTAATTCATATTAAGAATGAAATCAACTTTATCTCCTTCAAACTTCCCTTTTACAGGAACTGTCTCAATTTCAACTTGATCTTTGATCGGATGATCTTTCTTCTCTTCTGCAAAAATCGCATTTACTTTCTTATCAAGCTCTGCATCTTTTTTCTCGTAAGAATAACTGTATGGCATAGCTGCTTTTGATTGTGTAAATGTGTTGTAATACATCGTAACTGACGTACCAACCGCTGTTAATGTTACCGCACTTAAAATAGAAATCGTCGCAAGTGACTTTGCATTTCCTTTAATACGATATAGTAACTGTGACGTCGTTACCATATTCATACCGTTATAAAACGATGATTTATTATTTCTTGCACGTTTCAATACGAATACTGTAAAGAACATAAATAGTAAATACGTACCTAATACTGTCGCAAGTAATATATAAAGTGCGACTGCCATAAAGTTTGCATACATAACTGCTTTCATAAACATTAACGCTAAGAAATAACCTGAGCCGATTAAGAAAACTGAAATTAACGCCATAATGACAGATCCTTTTGGCATTGCTTCTCCTTCACGTTCTGCGCGGAAAAGTTCAATTAACTTAAAGCGATAAATTAAACGATATCCTTGGAGTGATGTATATAAAATAATCACAAAGAAAATAATTGCTGTATCAATAATTGCTGCCATTGGTACTTCAAAATGAACGTTTAAATTTAATCCCATCATATTTACTAATAACTCAAGGAATAATTTCGAAAGGACACTACCGATCGCAATCCCAATTACTAATGACATTAATCCCATTAACATATTTTCATAAAAGAGCATTTTACCAATTTGTCTTTTTCGAATACCTAATAACGAATATAAGCCAACTTCTTTTTTACGTTTACGTGTAAAGAATCCGTTCGAATATATAATAAACACTGCTACGAAAATGATAAGCATCACACTGGAAACTTGAAATGCACCACTAATCTTTTTAGAAGCTTCTGCTGCTTTTTCCATTTGTGAATTATATTGCAGTGCTTTAAATGTAAAATAAATAACAATACTAAAAATCATAGATGCGAAATATACAAAGTAGTCTTTAAAGTTCCGCTGTATGTTGCGGAGGGCAATGCTAGATAAGGTCATCAGCCATACCTCCAGAAATAGAAGACATTACGTCCACGACTTTTTGGAAGAACTGTTTACGCGTTGATTCACCGCGGTGCAATTCTTTATATAGTTCACCATCTTTAATGAAAATAACTCGTTTACAATAACTTGCTGCAAATGCATCATGCGTTACCATTAAAATTGTTGAGTTATCATATTCATTTAATGACTTCATACTTTCAAGTAAATCTGTTGCAGATTTAGAATCAAGCGCTCCAGTTGGCTCGTCTCCGAAAATCATACTTGGATTCGTAACAATTGCACGTGATGCTGCGCAGCGCTGCTTCTGTCCACCCGACACTTGATATGGGAACTGACTTAAAATATGATCAATACCGAATTTCTTTGAGATTTCAAGAACGCGGCGATCAATCTCACTCGCTTTCACCTTTGATAACGCAAGTGGTAAAGCGATATTCTCTTTCACTGTTAACGTATCTAATAAATTATAATCTTGGAAAATGAAACCTAAATGATCGCGGCGGAATAACGCTAACTTATCATCATTCATCTTCACAATATCTTTTCCATCAATTAAAATTTCACCGTTCGTCGCATTATCAATTGTAGAAAGAACATTTAGTAAAGTCGTCTTACCAGAACCAGAAGGTCCCATAATTCCAACGAATTCACCTTCTTTTACTTGTAAGTTAATACCTTTTAACGCTGCAAATTTATTACCACCCGTGTCATACACTTTTTCGATATTTTTTGCTTCTAACACTGTTTTCATCTCGACATCCCTCATTTCTTCTATTCTCTATTTTCAACTATATACACTCTCTACTCTTGCCACTATCGATGTTTCTTACACAAACATGACAGTTATGTAAGGCACATAAGTAAAGACATCAAAAAGTTAACATAATGAATTAAAGTACTTTGCTACTATAACATTGGGATATCATACCATCCATTCATTCTCCTTACAGGAACATTACAATTTTGTAAGGTAAAAAATGCACCTACAAAGTTGTGCACGAAATGTCGGATGGGGTTATTTCGTTCCTGTTATTCTATGTACAGAGGAGGTCATAATATGGATTCACTTAAAAATATGAATAATGCAATGCACTATATTGAAGGTAACCTTACGAATGAAATTGATTTTAAAGAAGTTGCGAGGCTAGCTCTCTGTTCTGAGTATCACTTTAAAAGAATGTTTTCGTTTTTAGCAGGCATATCACTATCTGATTATATTCGCTGTAGACGTCTTACTCTCGCTGCCTTTGAACTAAAAAACAGCAATGTAAAAGTCATTGATGTCGCTATAAAATATGGCTACAACTCACCAGATTCATTCGCTCGTGCATTTCAAAACTTGCACGGTATAACACCTTCAGAGGCCCGAAATAGTAGCCATTCTTTGAAGGCTTATTCACCAATGACCTTCCAGTTATCCATTCAAGGAGGAAATGAAATGAATTATCGAATTGAAGAAAAAGAGCCATTTCGAATTATAGGTATTACAAAACGAGTATCAATCGTTTTCAATGGTGTAAATGAAGAAATCGCTTCTATGTGGAAAAGTTTAAACCCAGACTCCATTCAAACATTAAAGTCCCTTTCAAACATTGAACCTACTGGAATTATTAGTGCCTCTACTAATTTTTCTGAAGGGAGAATGGAGGAAAAAGGAGAACTTGATCACTATATTGGAGTAGCCACAACGAAAGATTGTCCAGAGCAATTCGCGCAACTTGAAGTCGCAGCTTCAACATGGGCTATATTTGAAGCTGTCGGTCCATTTCCTGATGCATTACAAAATGTGTGGGGACGTATTTATTCTGAATGGTTCCCTTCTTCGAACTATGAACTAGCGGAAGGACCAGAGATATTGTGGAATGAAAGTAAAGACGTATCCTCTCCGAATTTCAGAAGTGAAATATGGGTACCTGTTTTAAAAAAGTAATATAAGAATCTAACCTTTCCAAAATAAAGAAGCTACTCTTCCTTTTTAAAGGAAAAGCAGCTCCTTTATTTTATACTTCTTCTCGACTCGTTCTTATACAAGAAAATAGTAATAATCGTAAGCACTATAATAACTGCAAAAGTAAATACTCTGTAGTTCGAGATAGTAGCAGTACCAATTAACAAGGCAGGTATAACCGCCACAATTAAGCCGCCAAACATACCAACAAACGATCCTATACTTTGTTTTACTACTTGAGTTTCTGATATCCAATCATAATAACCAAATCGATTATTAATGAAAATCCCCCATACTGCTGAAAATAATGAATATATTATCGGTGTTATGACGATGAAAAGAGAACTCCAAACATCTAGCTTTAACCCGATTATTAGTAATACAGCACTAATAAGTGATGCAGGTATACTCAATGAAAGATTCATAAGAATCTTACTATCATAAATCACCTTTGGCGCTATAGGCAATGATTTAATAATCCATACATTTTTTCCTTCTAAAGACAATGACACACATGTTGTACATGTCATCGAAATCGCTGCTGCAATAGCAAATGGGGCAATTTTTTGCAACAGGGGCTCAATTCCAGGATACGCTATTAATTGGCTTGGTCCTACTACAACTATAGCTAGCGAGAAAGCTAGCGCCATCACGACTCCCATTCCACTATTTATAACATACACTGTAGAAGAGAAGAAACGTGTCAGCTCTTTTTTATACAATGCGACCAATACACTCTCTTTTTTCATGCTATTAATCTCATAATTTGAAAGCATATGATAAGTGGTGATCCCTGTGTTTATTTGCTTATATTTTAACGAAAGTATTTTTATAAAAAGATAATACCAAATCACTGATATCCCCACAAATAAGATGAAAGCTAACATATCAGCATTAACAATTGCTTTTTGAAACATGTTAGCTAATGGATACACTTTAGTTAATTGCTCCGAAACAATTGCACCAATTCCGTTCATATCATTAAGGCTATATTGAGCATTTCCGTTTTTTAGCATAAAGGAACCGAATGTAATAATTACTATAAAACTTAAAATCGTAGTTATTTTATTCGTATTTTTAAATTTAGAAGCGATTGCCGTAATCGAAGCTCCAAAGATTGCTGCGATTGTTGTTGGGATTAAAGATGCGATAAACATACTGATGAACCACATAAAGTAAAAAGAAACTGATGGATTTTCATGTATACAATACACAACTCCCATTGGTAGCATGATTATGATTGAAAAGATTGTATTCAGCAGGTATAAATACAAAAATCTACTTGCAATAACAGTACTTACGCGAATCGGCAATGACATTAAAAAGTCGTAATCCTTAAAAGCAAAAATTTCTCCATTTGCCTTAAATATAGTGAAAAACAACGTTAATACACTGCTAATAACTAGTGCATAGACGGGAATAATTTCACTCATTCCTAGTTTTACCAACCCATATGCCGAAGCTCCGCAATATAACATTAACATGACACCAACTAGAGCAATAGATGCTGTCAGCAAAATCTTATTCTGCTTCTTTTTCTTATCTTTTTCGTATTTAAAGGTGTTTAAACCGAGCTGCGTTATCAACCGAATTTTCAAAAGACCTAAACTATTAGTATTCATTAGCAAGCTCCTTCATAAAGAGCTCTTCCAATGAGCCTTCCTTAATTAAAGAATTTACTTCTCCTGAAAGTGCTAATTTCCCTCTATTAATCATCGCTACTTTATTACATAACTTCTCAGCTACATCTAAAACGTGCGTAGAAAAGAAAATCGCACTTCCTTTTTCACAAAGCTCTTTCATAATACCTTTCAATACTACGGCTGCCTTTGGATCAAGACCAACGAAAGGTTCATCTAAAACTAATAATTTTGGTTTATGTAAAACCGCCGATATAATCGCTACTTTTTGTTTCATACCGTGTGAATAAGAAGATATTAAGTCCCCTAAGTACGGTGTAATCTCAAAAGCATCCCCATACTTCTGTATCTGTTCTTCCCGATCCCTCGCAGGCACTTTAAACACATCCGCAACAAAGTTCAAATATTGAATTCCTGTTAATTGCTCATATAAATCTGGATTATCAGGAATATACGCCATTACTCTCTTACATGCAATCGGATCCTTTTTTACTGAATGTCCATCAATAAAAATTTCACCCTCTTCAAAATCTATAACTCCTACTAACGACTTAATTGTTGTACTTTTCCCCGCACCGTTATGTCCAATAAATCCAAAGATATCCCCTGCTTTAACAGCAATATTCAAATGATCAACTGCTTTCTTACCGTCTTTATATGTCTTGCTAAAATTTATAATTTCTAACATGTAAATCCCCCCAAAATCACCTTTTCGATTGAATTTTCAGACCTTAAAACGAAAAATTTACTCAGTGAGCTTTTCATTATTCCCACTGAGTATTAAAATCCCTTAACACATAGAAACTATAAATATAAAATTTGACTAATATAACTCACATTTGTATTTCTTTTTTATACAAAACGTAAGAATATAAATTCGTTATAATGACAGCAACTACTATAATCCCAAGCATTATATAAGTTCTCCAATCAGCCGGAGCGAAAACACTTATAATCATAATAACTCCTAACGCCACAAATACTTTTCCGCTAAACCGATGTGTTTTCCGCCATACTTCTTCATTACTTAACGTCCATGGATTACGCATCCCGACAAAAAAGTTTGGCTTACACTGTGGTAAATAATTACCCATTACTAAAAATAAAACACCAACTAATAATTCAGGTACCCGATTAATGAATAAGTTATATCCTAATCCACTTGTAATAATATCTATATTTCCTACAAATAGTAGCAATAGTACCCCATTATTCATCATCATAAAGGCTTTAGAAAATTTCTCGTAATTTGCTTTCCTTGGATCAATCTTTGGTATCACATTTAGAAATATATATAATGCAATCATAATTCCGACCATAGAAACCATTCCGTAAAATTTAGACGAATAGCCATCTACCTTACCGCCGCTCCAATGTGTCGCAATTGTATCCGGCAAATGCGGCCAAGCAAACGCCCAAGCTAAACAAGTTATAACGATTAATAAGATTGCAAAAAGATGTTTTTTCATTTCCCCTCTTCCCCCTTATTCGTAAATGTAAACACCCAAGTCAACAAATCTTGAAAGACCGTTGTGTTTAAAGAGTACACAACGAATTGCCCTTTCTTTTCATCTTGAATAAGTTCAGCATTTTTAAGTGCGTTTAAGTGGTGTGAAATACTTGGTTTTGTCATATTGAAATGTTCAGCGATCTCACCAGCGGTTAGATCGCCTTCTTTTAATAAATCTAAAATTTTTCGCCTTGTTGGATCTGCTAATGCTTTGAATGCTTGATTCAATGTCTTTCTTCCCCTCATTAATTAGACATTTAGATATTTATCTAAATGTTAAAATGATTTTAGTTAATTGTCAATCATCTATACGCCCCTTTTTATTTGGTACCCTACGCCAATTACTCTATATTGAATAAAATCTAAAGATTACGCAGGTTAAAAAGGAAAGCAGCTCTTCTGTTTCTTTTCTTAATAATACTTTTTCTGGAACTTCTACAACTGTCTCATCACTTAGTTGTTGTTTTTCAAATAAGCGCAGCCTCTTCCATATGTGTTTTCTCCATTGACTAATCTGTTTGTAAACAATTCCATTCAACCAAAATAGAAACGGTCTAGATTGATCATATGTTGAAATAGATTTCCAAAGTTGAAAGTAGATTTCATTTACGATTTCATTTGTATCATGCCGATTTTTAACTATAGCAAAGACGGTTTCATAGACTCTCTGACTCGTTAAGTTAAATATAAATTCAAAAGCCTCCTCGTCACCTTTTAGTAAACGCTCTATCCAAATATGTATATCTTCATTACTTGCCAAGTAGTGCCCCCTCCTTAACGATGTTCTCACTATATATTGGACGGTAAGCAAAATAAAGTTCCAAATTTCATAAAAAATATAATACTTTTTATTCATTCATATATTTAAAAGGAAAATATATTGAATTATTCCTATAATACTTTTTACTTTTCTAACTTTTAACCTATACTGTTTACTAGCTTATCTTTCAACATAATGAAAAGACTTGAAACACATGATACACTATAGCTACAATTGTTTTTTTTGAGGAGGAATATACATATGTATAAAATTTTAATCGTTGAAGACGATCCAAATATTTCATCATTACTGCAATCTCACATTCAGAAGTACGGTTATGAGGCTGTTGTAGCGGAGAATTTCGATGATATTATGGAATCGTTTAACGCTGTGAAACCACATCTTGTTTTACTTGATGTAAACTTACCGAAATTCGATGGTTTCTACTGGTGCCGTCAAATTCGTCATGAATCTACTTGTCCAATTATTTTCATTTCAGCGCGTGCTGGTGAGATGGAACAAATTATGGCGATTGAAAGCGGTGCGGATGATTACATTACAAAGCCGTTCCACTACGACGTTGTAATGGCGAAAATCAAAGGACAATTACGCCGTATTTACGGTGATTATGCACCAAATATTTCTGAACGTATCGTTGAAGTAGAAGGGTTAAAACTATTTCCAGAACGTCCAGAAATTCATTTTGGATCTGAACAAGTTCTTTTAACGAAGAAAGAAGCTATTTTAGCAGAAATGTTATTATCAAAATTCCCTCGTACAGCGAGCCGTGAAGATTTATTAGCTGCGCTTTGGGATGATGAAAGTTTCGTTGAGGAAAATACATTGAACGTAAACATTACGCGTCTTCGTAAAAAGTTTAATGAGCTTGGTATTGAGAACTCTATTGAAACAGTACGTGGACTTGGATATCGCTTTAACGCAACTTGGAGTGAATAAGCATGAAGCTATTTTTACGTGATCATTTTGCATTTTTCCTACTGTACGTATTAAACTTCGGTATCATCTTCGTTCTTTATGATGCAGTAGATGGATTTCAAAACAATAAATTTTACTTCGTTGTTTTAAGTTTATACTTATTTATTTGTTTCCTCGCTTATCGTTACGTTCGCAATCGTAGAATGTACCATAGATTAAGTGAGCAACCAGAAAAAATGGAAGATGCGTTTATTGAAAGAGCGACTGCTCCGATGCCTCACGGTGTCAATGAACTCGTGCGTACGCAGTACCGCCTCTTCCAAAAAGAACTACAATCGTATGAAGTAAAACAACAAGAACATCAATTATTTATTAACCATTGGGTACATCAAATGAAGACACCTGTTTCTGTTATGCAGCTTATGGTGCTAGAAATGGAAGACGAGCATTTAATTCCAAAGTTTAAAAAAGAATTAGAGCGTCTAAACCAAGGGCTTGATATGGCTTTATACATGGCTAGGTTAAATAACTTCCATGAAGATTTCCATGTCGAGACGATTTCATTAAAAGATACGGTAACAAAAAATATTAACGGATTAAAAGAACTATTCATTCGTAATGGTGTCTTCCCTGTTTTAGAAGTCCATTCTGATTTAAAAGTTGCTTCTGATGCGAAATGGCTAAAATTTATCATCTATCAGTTAATGACAAATGCTGTTCGTTACTCTGGTGAACGCGGAAAGAAAGTTTTCTTATCTGCTTATCGAAACGGAAAAGATATTATTTTAGAAGTTCGTGATGAAGGTGTTGGTATTCCGCAAGAAGATATTCGAAGAGTATTTGAACCGTTTTACACTGGGAAAAACGGTCGCGCATTCGGAGAATCTACTGGTATGGGACTTTATATTGTAAGTAAAATTTGTGATTATTTAGGTCACTCTGTCAAACTAGATTCTGAAGTTGGTAAAGGAACGACGATTAAAATCATCTTCCACAACGCTGCAAATAATCAAGCAGAACATACGGAGAAGGTGACCGAAGCATGATCGTAACATATGCAAGCAAAATGTATGAGAACTCAATCTCATACATTTTTTGCAATACAACTACTTCTATATCTTCTAGCCGGAGGTATAATCTATGACATTTTGGCAATTTGCATTTAAAAATGTAACGCGTAATTCAAGAGCTTATTTTGCTTACTTTGTAAGTAGTTCCTTTTCCATTGCTGTGTTCTTTTCATTTGCTGTTTATTTGTTTCATCCGAAATTACAAAATTTTAGCATGACCTCTGAAATTTCAGGATTAATGATATTTTCAGAAGTAGTAATTGTATTTTTCTCTTTCTTCTTTTTACTATATTCTATTGGTACTTTTTTTAAAGTTAGAAAAAAACAATTTGGTATTTTGACCATTTTAGGAATATCGAGAAAACAATTACATCGTCTTGTTTTTATGGAGAATATGTTAATCGGGATTTTATCTATCTTTTTCGGCATGCAGTTTGGAGTTGTTTTTTCTCAATTTTTTTTATTAGTAACAGCCAAACTTACGCATGTTCCAGGAATATATTTATACGGTCCTACTAACGCGTTTATTCTAACAACCATTGTTTTCCTTAGTCTTTTTATCATTGTATCTGCATTCACACCAATGCTTATTCGTACAAAAAAAGCGGTACACCTTTTAAAAACAAATGGTGGAAAACAAAAAGAAAGAAAACCCTCCATACTTGTTTCATTATTTGGTGCGATTTGTTTATTTGGTGGTTATGCGTTAGCTGGAAATCCTAAATATTTCGTATCAGTAAGCCCGCAAATCGGTGTTATATATATGGTTTCAAGTATTTTCGTTATCCCAATGCTTGTTACAATCGGAACATATTTCTTCTTTTCACAAATTAGTTTCTTACTGATTTATATTTTAAAGAAAAGAAGGAAGTTTTATATGAAACGGATTAATATGCTTTGGATTTCGGATTTAGCGAGCCGTATTCGAACGAATATTAATATGCTTTTTATTGTAGCGATGCTATCTACGATCGCTTTCACAATGATTACGTTTCTATATGGATTCGGGAAATTTATTAAGCTAGAAGTTAATAGAACTTCTCCTTTTCCAATTTCTTATTTTTCTTATGATGCGAACCCTTTTGTTACAGAGCATTTAAATTGGCTTGAGCAACAATTACAAAAAGAGCATTTCCCTTATCAAAAAATAGAAGCTGATATATATGAAACACCACTAAAAGAAGATAAAGATATAGCCATTTATAATGACGTATACGCAATTAAGCAAAGTGACTATAACAAACTTGCAGATTCTTTACGAATGAAACAACTATTTATGGATGATAACGAAGCATATGTGCTAACAGGGACATCTTATATCACCATATTCAACGAATTTGAGCAAAGCTACAAAAGAGATTACATTACACTCTCTAGTACAAATACGAAATTACGAGTGAAAGGCTATGAGCATGTAAACGCAATCCCATCTGACTTTTCATATCAAACGATAGTGTTGCCTGATATTATCGTAAATAACTTACCTAACACCGTAAAACATATATCAGCATACAATTACAAAATTCAAAACTGGGAACAGACATATGAAATTGCTGATAATTTTATAGAAAAGGTGCAAAAAGATCGAAATAAATCCCAGTATGAAGGACCTCTTATTCGATCCTTTGAATCAGCAGGATCGTTATACAAAATAACATCTGGTAGTGCCGCATTCTTCTTAATCGGGACATTTTTAGGAGTTATCTTCTTCATTGGAGCTGGTAGCGTTCTTTACTTTAGAATGTATACGGATTTGACGAACGAACAAGAGAAATATATAACGATTTCTAAAATCGGTGTAACAGATACAGAGATGAAACGATCTGCAACCATTCAACTTAGTATTTTATTTTTCATTCCGTACATTATGGCATCCATTCATACAATGTTCGCAACAAAAATGCTACAAGATGTAATTGGTTTATCTCTGTTCAAAGAAGTTTCAGCCGTTCTTATTATTTTTGGATTCGTTGAAATCGTATTTTTCTTATTTATTCGTTCACTTTATATGCAAAAATTATCACAGTACACGAGTGGACAAAATATTTAAAACAAACTTGATGAAAAGAGTATTTCTTATGCTCTTCTCATCTTCACCCCATTAGGAGGCTAGGTGAATGACATTTTGGCAGTTTGCATTTAAAAACGTGACGCGGAACGCCAGAGCTTATTTCGCCTATTTTGTAAGCAGTGCGTTCTCCATCGCAATCTTTTTCTCATTTGCAGTTTATTTATTTCATCCTAAATTGCATATGACAGACGTGAATTATTCTCTGAACATATTAATGACAATTTCAGAAGTTGTCATTGTGTTCTTTTCATTTTTCTTTTTACTGTATTCAATCGGTACGTTTTTAAAAGTACGAAAAAAACAGTTCGGGATTTTAACAGTACTTGGCATATCTCAAAAACAATTAAAACGACTCATATTTATAGAAAATATGTTAATTGGTGCTCTTTCTATATTTTTTGGCATTCAACTTGGAGTCGTCTTTTCACAGTTCTTTTTATTAGTTACCGCCAAAATTACACACGTACCTGGTTTATATTTATATCCGCCTACAAGTGCTATCGTTTTAACTATCATCATCTTTCTTGGGCTCTTCATTCTCGTATCATCTTTTACACCCATGCTCATTCGTACGAGAAAAGCCGTACGTCTTTTAAAAGAAGGAACAAAACAAA
The DNA here is from genome assembly GCF_002558005.1 of Bacillus sp. AFS012607. Classification (NCBI taxonomy): domain Bacteria; kingdom Bacillati; phylum Bacillota; class Bacilli; order Caryophanales; family Bacillaceae; genus Bacillus; species Bacillus sp. AFS012607. The sequence goes on along the minus strand of NZ_NTVM01000028.1, from coordinate 40,980 downwards.
AAGAAAGAAAAGCATCCGTTCTCATCTCTCTATTTGGTGCGATGTGTTTAATATGTGGATATGCGTTAGCCGCAAATCCGCTGTATTTTATGTCGCTAGGTGACATCATTGGGCTTTTATATGCCATCTCTAGTATATTTGTCATCCCATCGCTTATTGCAGCTGGAACATACTTTTTCTTTTCACAAATTAGTTTTTTACTTATTCGTATTTTAAAAATGCGAAGAACGTTTTATATGAAACGAATTAATATGCTTTGGATTTCTGATTTAGCATCACGCATTCGTACGAATATTAATATGCTCTTTATTGTGGCGATGCTATCGACGCTCGCTTTTACAATGATTACATTCTTATATGGATTCGGGAAATTTACAAAGTTTGATGCGATTAGACAAAACCCTTTCCCGTTTACTTATTTATCACATACTGAAAATACATTAGCTGATGAACATTTAAACTGGTTAGAGCAGAAATTTAATGAAGAGCACTTTACTTATACAAAATTTAAAACAGATATATATGAAGTATCTTCAGCTGAAGATAACACACAGCTCTATTACGCAATTAAACAAAGTGACTATAATGTACTTGCTAAGGCGTTAAATTGGGAAAAACTCACGGTGAATAAGAATGAATCTTATATCCTTATGAAAGACTTAGATGATCAAGTTATTGGAACACTTCACAATAAAGACAAGAAAAATACTCTTACACTTACTCAAAACAATTTACAACTACAAGTGAAAGAATATAAAAGTTATAACCCATTCCCAAACAGCTTAATATACCAAGTACTCATACTATCTGATGAAAATGTAGAAGCCTTATCCACCGTTTCCAAACAAATGAGTGTATATAACTTCAAGGTTACAGATTGGGAGAAAGCACATAATATCGGTTCAGCGTTTATAACAAAAATCGATAACGACAATGCAGCGATTCAAGCAGAGCATCCACCGTTCCATGCAAGTGAAGCGAGCGATTCTCTATATAAAACAAAACTAAATGTCGCTTCGTTCTTCTTAATTGGTACTTTCCTAGGGGTTATTTTCTTTATCGGTGCTGGCAGTGTTCTTTACTTCCGAATGTATACAGATTTAACAAATGAGCAAGAAAAATATATAACGATTACGAAAATTGGCTTAACTGAGACTGAAATGAAACGTTCAGCGACAATTCAGCTTGCGATTCTTTTCTTCGTGCCTTACATTATGTCATCGATCCATACGATGTTTGCGACAAAGATGCTACAAGAAATATTACATCTCTCGTTTTTCGCTGAGATTACAGTCGTACTTATGATTTTTGGAACGGTTGAAATTCTATTTTTCCTTTTAATTCGTTCCTTCTATATGCAAAAATTATCACAACACATTAAGTTTTAGAGAATAGAAAGGTGATTATTATGGAAGAAGTATTACACATAAAAAACGTCTCAAAAGTGTATGAGGGAAAAGTACCTCATACCGCTTTAAAAAATATAAATTTACACGTAGATAAAGGTGAATTTGTTGCTATCATGGGGCCATCTGGTAGCGGTAAATCTACGTTTTTAAACGTTATTTCTACAATTGATTCCCCTACTTCTGGTGATGTCGTTATTAATGGAAAAAAACCGCACACATTTCGTAGAGAGAAGTTAGCCATTTTCCGCCGCCAAGAGTTAGGATTTGTTTTCCAAAATTTTAATCTACTAGATACACTAACAATCGGTGAAAATATCGTACTACCTTTAACATTAGATAATGTTCCGTTAAAAGAAATGGATGAAAAGCTTGATAACATTTCAAAAAAGCTTGGAATTGATCATATTTTGGACAAACGTATTTTTGAAGTTTCTGGAGGACAAGCACAGCGTACCGCAGTAGCACGTGCTGTTATCCATCATCCCTCACTTCTACTTGCTGATGAACCAACAGGGAACTTAGATTCAAAAGCAGCAATTGACGTAATGGAGCTATTTACGAAATTAAATAAAGAGGAAGATGCAACGATTTTAATGGTTACGCACGATCCGTTTGCAGCAAGTTATTGTAACCGCGTCATTTTCATTAAAGATGGCGAGCTTTACAACGAACTACACCGCGGATTATATCGCGAGAAATTTTATCAAGAAATATTAGATGTTCTAGCGTTATTAGGAGGAAGACGTGGATGACATTTTGGCAATTCGCATTTAAAAATGTCTCGCGTAATTCGAAAGCATATTTCGCCTACTTTGTCAGTAGTGCCTTTTCTATCATGGTTTTCTTTTCATTTACTGTATACGCGTATCACCCGCGGTTACAGAGTGTACAAAACTTTCAAGAACGTGATCCTCTAATGAACTTAGCTAGTACAGCACAGCTTGTGATTGTTATGTTCTCGTTCTTCTTTCTCTTATATTCAATTGGAACATTTTTAAATGTACGGAAGCAGCAATTCGGGATACTCACAATTCTCGGTATCTCACAGCGACAATTAAAAAGACTGTTATTTACTGAAAATATGATAATCGGGATATTGTCTATCTTTATCGGCATTCAAGGTGGCCTTGTATTTTCTAACTTTTTCTTATTAGTCACTTCGAAATTAACAAGTGCTAAAGGTCTCTATTTATATTGGCCAACAGAAGCGATTATCGTGACAACCGTAACGTTTATCATTTTATTTTTAATCGTTTCTACGTTTACACCAATGTTTATTCGTACTCGAAAAACAGCCCACCTTATTAAAGGGAACAAGAAAATACCAGCTGAAAAAAGACCATCTATACTCATCTCTTTATTTGCTTTAATTTGTTTAGGGCTATGCTATTATATCGCTGGTTATCCGCGAGGCTACGTAACGGAAAAAAATGTGCAAAATGGATCTGTCTTTTTTATTATGTTATCTATTTTACCGCTCGTAGTAGTCGGGACATATTTATTCTTTTCACAAACATTTCTTCTTTTTATCTATATTTTAAAGAAGCGTAGAAAGTTTTATTTGAAACAAATAAATATGTTATGGATTTCGGACTTAGTTGCTCGTACCCGTAGTAATATTAACGTACTCTTTATCGTTTCTATGCTATCTGCACTTGCATTTACAATTATTATTGGGTTATTCGCCGCTAATAACAATACGAAGGCATCAGTACTAGAGCGATATCCCGTCCCCTTCACTTATACATCAGAAGGTGACAATTCCCTTGAACAAAAGCATATTTCTACAATTGAAACGGAGCTTACAACTAGTAATTTTCAGTACAAAAAATATAAGTTTACAGTATTAAAAGATACAGCTTCCAAAGAAGATATTATGCTTATGAAGATGAGTGATTATAACGCAATTACTAAACAATTGAAAAGACCGGAAATAACAATCGATTCTACAGAAGTTTATATTATTTCTCGGCACTCACCAGAACTTCTCGATCTCGTATCTAATCCATTTGCAAAGCAAAATACGATTACACTCGGGTCTAATAAAAAAGAATTTCATATTAAAGGGTTTATTAATAAGGGAATCGAACCATCCTTTGCATTCCCACATTTAGCTGTCGTACAAGATTATGTATTTGATAATATGATTCCTCATATTGAGACAACCGTAATCTATAACTACTTCGTAGAAAACTGGGAAAATGCAATAGTTCCAACCAAAAATATGTTACGTGTTATTAGTGGTGATGCACGTGAGTTCTACAAAAAGCATACAGAAGAGAACGCTCAAGTTCCTTTCTTCATACATACGGCTACGGATGAACTCATTTACGGTAAAGGAAATGCAGTTGCTCAATTCTTTATTTGGGCATTTCTTGGTTTTATCTTCTTTATCGGTGCGGCTAGTGTCTTATATTTCCGTATGTATAATGACTTAACAACTGAAAGACAAAAGTATATTACGATTACAAAACTTGGCTTAACTGAATTAGAAATGTTTCGCTCTGCAACCATTCAATTAGGAATTTTATTTTTTGTTCCTTACATCGTTGCTGGTGTTCACACGTTATTTGCGGTTAAGTTTTTACAAAGCATGTTTTCTTTCTCCTTACTAAAAGAGACATGTATCGTACTCACCTTTTTCGGGATTATCGAGATCATTTTCTTCTTCTTAATCCGTTCTCTGTACATTAATAAATTATCACAGCATATAAAAATATGAATAAAATGGCCTTGTGCGTATTGCACAAGGCCATTTTCAATAGTTTTTAATTAGCAGCAATATCCACCATAGCCGCCAGCATAACCGCCGTAACCACCGTATCCACAAGAGCCGCCTCCGCCGAAGCAGCTAGCACCGATGATAATTAATAAAATAAACAATACGATTAGAAGCGCAAAACCGCCTCCGCAACCATTTCTGCGGTTACAATCATCATGTCTGTGTTCACACTTTTCGCTCATTACCCTATTCCTCCTTTAGTATCATTCATAACAAGTTCCTCTTGTTCTAAATGAGGGGATTCCATTTATATTATGTTTTCAGGGCGAATAGGAAGCTTGGCTTACCTAAAAACGGGCTTGTTTTAGCAATTGGGCTTAATCAAAAAAAAGATACCTATTCAGGTATCTTTTAAAGAAACATATTCAACAAAAGGGCAAAACCGAATGCAATAAATGACAACAATGTTTCCAGCACCGTCCACGTTTTAAATGTTTCCTTCACCGTTAATCCTAAATACTCTTTTACAAGCCAGAAGCCTGCATCATTTACGTGAGAAAACATTAATGAACCTGCACCGGTTGCAATAACGAGAAGCTCTAAATTCACACCAGACATGTGCTGAATAACCGGTGAAACAATTCCTGCTGCTGTCGTTAGTGCGACTGTCGCTGAACCTGTTGCAATTCGAATTAATCCAGCTACCATGAAAGCTAATACAATTGGTGATAACGAAATATGTTCTGCCATTTGTGCAATAGCCGTTCCAACGCCGCTTTCAATTAATATTTGTTTAAATCCACCGCCTGCACCAATAATTAAGATAATGGAGCCGACCGGTAATAAACTTTCATCCGTTAATTTTTTAATTATCTTTTTATTAATTCCTTGTCTTATTCCAAGTAAATAAAATGCTGCGAAACATGAAATAAGTAAAGCGATTACTGGACTCCCTATAAAAACAAAAAATTCAGTTAACTTTTCCGGTAATGAAATATATGGTGCAACTACTGATAAAATCATCAATACAACTGGTAATAAAATAATAAAGAATGATACTTTACGACTTGGCAAATCAGTTGATACTGTCGTAACTCGAACAAGCTCCGGTTCATTTTCCGGTATAACCCTCTTATGTACCCACTTTGCAAATATTGGCCCTGCTATAATAGCCGTTGGTAACGCGATAAGTAATGAATATAAAAGTACCTTTCCTAAGTTCGCGTTATAAATACCGATTGCTGTCATGGCACCTGGATGTGGTGGTACTAGCCCATGTACGATAGATAATCCCGCAATAACAGGTAACGCAATTAATAATATATTTTGCTTCGTCGTTTTTCGAATGGAAATAACAAGTGGTAATAAAATGACGATCCCTACTTCAAAAAAGACAGGAATCCCTATAACAAACCCTGCAAATAACATAGCCCAAGGTAATTTTTTTACGCCGAAAAATCGAATAAAGAAATCTGCAACTTGCATGCCTGCCCCTGAATCAGACATCATTTTCCCTAATATAGTTCCAAGTGCCAAAATACCAACTAAATGTCCTAGTACACTACCAACACCAGTTTCATAGGCAGCCACTATTTTCGTTAAGTTCAGTCCAGACATAATAGCTAAAAACAAACTCGCAACTGTTAAACTAATAAATGCATGCCATTTCCACCATGATACCCCTAAAATAACAATTGTGATCGCAAGTAACGTGACGATTAATAAGTATATATCCATCTCTCATTCTCCTTACTTTTATCCCGATTGGTGTGGGCTAATAATTAGTGGGTGATGCCCTCCTCCACTAATTAAAGTTTTACTTTATAAAAAAAGAGGGAACATCCCCTCTTTTTATACGTCATAATTCACTACATAATGCTGCATTTCTGTATTGTAGTAGCCTTCGCTATATTCAATTACTTCGCCAACTTCATCATAAGAATAGCGCATACGTTTTAATAACGCTGTCCCCTCTTTTTCACCTAGCGCTTCTGCAACGAAGCTAGGCGCAAGCCCAACAGCGAATTCATCTCTGAAGTTTTCTAAATGTATACCTCGGTCTTCAACTAAATCATAAAGCGATTGTAAATCAAAGTCCGATAAATCTGTACTTGCCATGTGTGCTGAGAAATAGTGCGTATAATGAATGTACGGTGTATCATTTAACGTATATAAACGTTCGATACGGAAACTCTCTTTCCCGAATAATCGAAATGGCACTGTTCCTTCCTCATTATGTACGACTTCTGCTTTTAGCAATTTCTTCTGTACTTTATATCCTTCTTCCACTAACACTTCTGTAAATTTCTTACCCTTTGACAACTTTGTCGCCGAAGTATTACGAATTACTTTCGTTCCTTTACCGCTTTTTTTTTCCAAGTATCCTTCTTGAGCGAGTTCTTTAATGGCATTTCGTACTGTAATCTTGCTAACTTTGAACTCTTCCTCTAATTGCGGTTCTGAAGGAATATTCGTATGAATCGCATATACACCATGTAATATGCGATCACGAATAATATTTTTTATTTGTAAATATAATGGTCCTTTTTTCCTCGTTACGTTCACTGTTACACCCACTACCTTTCTACATCACCTACTGATGCCGTCATTGCCCGAAGTATATCTTTCTCTGATGACATTGGCGTATCACCGACGATTGTATGTACTAGCATTCCAGCTGCTGACGCAAATGAAACAGCTTTCTCTGGTGCGAACTCTTTTATCTCGCCATGAATAATTCCGCTCGTATAAGCATCTCCAGCACCTATTCTATCATATACAGAAAACGTAAGTGTTTTTGCAAAAGTGAACGATCCATCTTTACATATAAACCCGCGAAGCGAATGTGTATTATCACTGTTAATAGAGCGATGAGTACCAGCGATTGTAGCAATATGATACGTTTCAGCTACCTTTGGAATGAGATCCAGCAGCTGCGCCTCACGCTCCATCTCTTCTGTTTTCATCCCAAGAACGAACATCGCATCTTTTTCATTCATCATAACGATATTAGCAAGCCCTAGCATTTCTTCATAATGCGGTTTTGCCTGTTCATATCCGTCTTCTCCCCAAAGTGAGGGACGATAATTACAATCAAAAACGACGGTTCCTCCGTTTTCTTTAACTGCTCTCGCTAAAGATTTCATATGATGACGCACAGTATCATTCATTGCAAGTGTAATACCGCAAAAATGAACGATATCAATTTCCTTTGCGATTTCTTCAAATTGATACATTTCTTCACATGCCGTATTGAAGCTACTTTCTAATCGATTCGAATATGTAACGCGGCTTGCACGTGCACCGAATCCATTTTCTAAAAAATACATACCTACATATTTACCACCTCTTGAAACAAGAGAAGTTTGAATCCCTAACTTTTGAATGTAAGATACAGCTGCATCTCCAACCGAATTTTCCGGTAAAGTTGAAATAAGAAGCCCTTCATGCCCTAAGTGAGAAAGTGCCGCTACAACGTTCACACCTGTACCTGAAAATGAGTAATTTAACGTGTTAGCTTGCGACAACAATTCATATCCAGGTACTTGCAGGCGCATCATTACTTCACCGAACGCTGCAATTTTCTTACGCATATTGATCAACTAGCTTTTTCACGACTGCTAATAATTCACGAACATCTTCTACTTTCGTATTACCAGTTTCTTTATCAATAATAGAAGAGTATACGTGCGGGATAACTTGCTCTACATTTGCCTCAAGCGCAATACGTACAATTGTTTCAAAGTTTTCTTTATCAATTCCACCTGTTGGCTCTAATGCGAATCCTTCTTCTGCACAAGCTTTCGCAACTGCGCGATATTCTTCTTCGTGAGCTAGCCCTTTCATCGGGAAGTATTTCAATGAATTTCCGCCCATATCACGTACAAGTGCGATCGCTGTTTTAATTGGAACGATTGCTTTTTCTTCTCCAGCCGCACTAATTGGGCCAGTAGAAATATTTACGTAACCTACTTTTCCTGTTGGTGATACTAAACTATTAATCCAGCTATCCTTTTCGCCGAGATTTGCTCGCGTTGCTCCAACTGAAGGGAACACTTGGTTAATATGGCTACCAGGATAATGCTTCGCAATTTCAGCTACAACTGCTGCTTGGCGATTATCTCCTGCGCCTAGTCCGATTGATACAGCGTCATCAATTTCTTTTCCGTATGCTTTCATAGCTGTAACAGCTTCTTCTACTGTTGGGTAGTCTTTTGATAACACTCCCACTACTACATAACCTTCTGCTGCTTCAAAAATATCTTTTGCATTTTCTATATTGTTTGCTAATACATTTAATGCTACGTGGCCTTTATAAAAACGTTTTTGAATGTTTGTCATTTTAGTTTCCCCCTACGATTTCTCTCAATTTTTCTTCAATCACATGTATGTCATCACCTTGAAGTGGACGTGGATCAATATCAAAGAATCCTTGTCTTACTCCGTAATCACGTGTATAAATGGCGATTTCCCCTTCGCGTAATGCAGTCACAACTTCTTTTGCTGATTTGTTTAACTCTTTCTCGTTAATATGAATACGAGCTCTAAAGATTGCTCTTCCTGCTTCATCTTGAACGATCGTTACATTTACACCATTTAATTCTTTTAGCGGCATAAGTACTTGTAATAGCTCTTTTTCTTGCTCGCTCTTATCTTCTTTTACTCCGTACTCATCAAGCGCTTGAAGTAAACCGAAAGTCGTCTCTTTCCCAACTTTCATACTTCTTCCGATGCAATGTAATTGTACTTTCAGCCACTCGATGTATTTTCGTTTCCCGCCAACAATACCAGAAGTAGGCCCTTCAATCGCCTTTGAACCGCTATAAATGGCAAGATCTGAATACTTCACATATTTTTGAATATCTCCTTCAGCTGCTGCATCCACGATAAGCGGTACGTTATTTCGCTGCGCAACTTCCCATGCTTCTTCAACAGAAATCATATTTTTTTGCACTGCATGATGTGATTTCACATACAGAATCGCTGCTGTATTTTCACCAATTGCATCTTCAATATGCTCTGCTTTCCCTTCATTTGCATAGCCAACTTCAACGAGTTTACCGCCGCCTAAGTAAATCATCGTTTCAACAGGTGCACCGTATTGAACGTTATGACCTTTTAACATAATCACTTCGTTTTTCGCGATTACTTCCTGATGAAGTCTTTCACTTTTACGGCGATTTCCTTCCGTAACGATACCAGCGATAGAAAGCGCAATTCCGCTTGATGCTGAATTTACAACAACTGCTGCCTCTGAATCTAGAATTCTCGCAATATGGTCTCCTGCTTTATCTACTAAATCAGCAATTTCTACATAATTTTGTCCACCATGTTTCATCGCATCCATCACTGTATTTGCCGGAGCGGATACACCTAAAATACTCATTCTACCGCTCGCATTAATCACTCTTTTTAATCCGTACTTAGCATTCAATGAATGACCCATTAATTACAACCCCTTTTGTATCAATTCTTCTTTCAGCAATGCGCTGATCCCCTTCTGAATCAATTAACGTAACCTTCTCATCTTTCACCGTAAATAAAGTTAAGTTTGCAATATCTCCTTCTTGAATGCGGCCAAGCTCTGGTTTCTTAAGCCATTCTGCTGCATTTTTCGTAACCGCATCAATCACTTCTTCTAGCGGATAACCTAAGTAAAGGAATTTCGAAAGAACGTGAGCCATACTGTAAACTGGACCGTGTATACGGTTCTTCCGGTAAATATCTGTACTAATTGTACGAAAGGCAATACCGTAACGCTTCGCTGCTTCTGCTACTTTAAAAGAAAAACTAGCGTTACCGTGACCAACATCTAAATGCACACCGCGATTCACTGCATCTAGTAACACAGGTAGTGGTTTACCTTCTTCATCAAATAAATTATTTTCTTTCCCGTTTAAATAATGTGTAATGACATCATCTTTTTCTAAAAGAGGTACAACTTCCTCAATGCGAGGAGGCGCTGAACCGATATGTACCATAATCGGTAATGATGTTTCTCGAGATAAAGCGCGCGCTACATGCAGCGGTTCAATTCCACTATCACAAACGACACTTTTACTCATTCTCGCCTTTAACCCAACGATTACATCTTTATACTTTTCTACTGCTTCTATCGCTTTCTCTTTATCTATCCATTCCATATTGGATAATTCATCAATTCGTTTCAAACCGATGCGAGAAATATTTAAAAAGGCAAATAAATTTGTCTTTGCCTGCTCTCTACTTTTTACTAAATCTGCAATGCGATCAGCACCGCAACTACCCGCATCAACAATTGTCGTTACCCCTTGCTTAACGCCAATTTCATCCACCTCATCGCCATACGGATCAAACTCTGGAAAAGCATGAACGTGCAAATCAATCCAACCACTCGATACGTAAGTACCAGAGTAATCAAGAACCTTTCCACCCTCGCCAGCACCAGCTTTCGTCACCTGTGCGATTTTGTTATTTTCAATTACAATGTCAATCTCTTCCCCGTTCACACGTTTCACATTACGTAGTACGAATCGTTCTGTCATTGTATTTCCACCCTTTTCTATAAGAAGCCATAAGAATACGCTTACATTTAAGTTTCATTTTTTATATCTCTTTCACACGCTTAGCGTAGCACAAAAAAAGGGAGAAGTAAATATAACGTTATAATGTTTAAAAGTAAATAAAAAGATGCTCCTCCAAAATGTTGATAGTACAGGAAATTATATCAACGATTTTTCGAATATATCTATCATAACTTACAATATATCAACGATTTTTTAATTATATCTATCGTAACTCAAAATATATCAACGATTCGACAAGGAATATCGATTTACCGACAAAAAACGTCAATTCCTTTCTTATATAAGAAAAGGCTGTCCCAAATGGCACAGCCTTTTTCTCTATTCCTGAACCGTCACAATAACCCCATCCATATTGTTACCGGAAATTTCATACTGCTTGTTTGCTGGAACGTTCACTTTCGTATTCTCAGAAACTTTATAATAAGAAACAGTATATTTCTTACCTTCTACTTCAGTTGAAACCTCTTTTTCCTCTTTTAAAAACTCTAAATATTCCTCTAGTGTAAAATTCTTTTTTTGCATAATTGCGCTATGAGGTAGGCCGACATAACGGATATGCCATGGCTCATATTGAATTCCAGTAATGTTACTTTTATTTTTCGGATAACGTAATACAAAGCCATGCTTCCATACGTTCTCTTCAATCCATTTTCCTTCAGGCGCTTTCTCCATTTTTTTTTGAGTAGACCCAATGTCCAGTGATAATCCTAAATTATGTTCACTGTATCCTGCTGGAAGTGCATAATCAGATCCCATTTTTTCATATAGCTGTTTTTGCTCTTGGAAATCTCTATAACCACTACTAATCAAAAAATGGTTAACACTTTCTTTTCCAGCCGCATCGACAACGTTCAAAAACTTTTTCACAACATCCTTTGATAAACGAAGATTTCTATCAAATATTACATAGCCTCTTACTAATTCACTATTATGATTTATATTTATAATATCAGACCTAATACTATCTTTTTTTACTGGATAATCCCTGTTAACTAATAATAAATCACCCTTATAAATTTGTTCCTTCGTAATCTCTTTCCTCTCAGTGTTTGCCGCCTTTACTAGCTCATCTTTCCCGACAATTTTAACATCGATTTCCTTTTGAAATAAAGGTGATATATAAACGCCTACACATACTGTGCATGCTATAAAAAAAGAAATAAATACCCACTTTTTCATTTCTAGTTCCTCCTTAACGTAACTTACGTATAGAATAGAAAAAACTATTAAAATAAAAAGTGGGGTAAAGTTTAAATTTTTATTAAATTGTTACATTCTCGTCTTTTGGCAATCGTACTTCAAATATCGTTCTAACTACATTGCTTTCAGCAGAAATCGTACCATTATGCTGCTCGACAATATTTTTCGCAATGAATAGTCCAAGGCCTGTCCCGCCACGGTTCTCAGTTCTCGCTTTATCACCTGTGTAAAACATATCAAAAAGATACGGTAAATCTTCTTCTGGAATGCTATCTCCATAATTCATAATTTGTACGACAACTTCTCTATTATCAACATACCCATTCATATCAACAAATTGCCCATCATATCCGTAACGAACGGCATTTGTTAACAAGTTTTCAAATACTCTAGCTAACAATTTTCCATCACCGTGCATCGGTAAATGAGGGTCCACATTCAATCTAGCTTCTAAATGATGTTTTTCTAATAACGGATACAATTCCTCCTCTAACTGTATAAGTAACTCACTTATATCAATCGGCTTTTTATCCAGCTTTAGCATGCCATAATTCATACGTGTAATTTCAAATAGCTCATCAATTAAACTTTCCAGTCTTTGCGATTTTGTATATGCAATTGTGGAGAAATGTTTAATTTGTTCTTTTGTTAAATTTTCATCTTTAAGAATTAAATCTAAATATCCTAACACGGATGTTAATGGCGTTCTTAAATCATGAGCTAAATTTACAACAAGCTGATCTTTACTACTTTCAGCAAAATCTCCTCTTTCAACAGCTTCTTTTAACTTTTCACTTGCAACATTTATTTCACGCGCGATATTTCCAAACTCATCATTTGATGAAACTTGAACTTTATTCGTAAAGTTACCGTTCGCAAGATGATGAATCCCATTAGAAATTTCATCAAAGTATTTTAAATACGGTTTTGTCAAAAAGAAGAAAAAGATAATAGACAACGGAATAAAGAAAATTAAAAAGAAGTTAATGTCTCCAAATTCCCTTACCATTGACCTAAATTGTGCTAAAGGCTCTTCGTAGCGAACCATTGTTTTATAATACAGCTGCAATCCTTTATAAATTATATAAGTTACAGTTGCTGCAAGCACCATACTTAACGCAAATAAGGCAATCATTTTAAATCGAAAACTTTTCATCATATTAGCCATTGAAAGTATAACCTACTCCCCACACTGTTTTTATTAATTTATCCTTTCTTTTATCTTCTCCAAGTTTCTTCCGCAAAGTACGAATATGTACCATTACTGTATTTCCACCTTCATAATAATCATCCGCCCATACGTGCTGAAAAATATTTTCCACATTGTATACTTTCTTCGGATGACTCGCTAATAAATATAAAATATCGAACTCTTTCGGCGTTAATTCAATTTGCTCACCATACACATCAACCGTCCTGCGCTCAGGATTAATTACGACTCCGCCTATTTCTAAAGCAGATTTACTCTCCGCTACTTTCGGTTGATTTAACGTAAAAAACCTACGCAGTTGTGCATTTACACGTGCAACTAATTCTATCGGTGTGAAAGGCTTCGTCATATAATCATCCGCACCTAGTACAAGACCTGTCACCTTATCAAAGTCCGAAGTTTTCGCGCTTAAAAAAATAATTGGCATATGATGTTTCGCGCGAATTTGACGCGTCACCTCATAACCATCCATTTTCGGCATCATAATATCTAAAACTACCAAGTCGATTGGCTGCGCTTCAATAATATGAACCGCCTCTTCCCCATCCGCTGCTTTCACAACATGGTACCCTTCTTTTTCTAAATGTATCTCAATTAAGTCAGCAATTTCCGCCTCATCATCAGCTATTAAAATTGAAATGCGCTTCATTTTACTCCCCCTTTTTCATTCCATTTTTATACGCTCGATTGTAAACTAGTCTATCCAATTTGTACAATACGAAAAGGCTACTCGTTACAGTAACCTTGGTAAATAAAATTATATCAGCGATTATTGAAATATATCGACTTACCGACAATGAACGACAAAATCCTCTCGCTACTTGCGGGCATCCTAATGAAACTTCCATTTACCGTTCAAACACAATCCGCTGCTTCGTGATTTCCGCCAGCCTTCCGCGATCTACTTCATACTCAGCATCAACGCTTTGCGGCACCATCACTTTCCCGCCCTCAAGCGTCACTTCCGGTGAAATAATATCCCTCTGCCAATGTCTACTAGAAGCAGATATGTCGCCTGGAATCGTAAAGTTAGGTAATGAAGCAAGAGCAACATTTTGCGCTCGTGAAATCCCCATCTCCACCATACCACCGCACCAAACTGGTATGTTATGCTCCATGCAATAATTATGAATTTGAACCGATTCTGTTAATCCGCCCACTCGCCCTGGTTTAATGTTAACGATGCGGCAACTACCAAGTGTAATCGCAACGCGTGCGTCTTCTAAACTATGGATACTTTCATCTAAACAAATCGGCGTTTCAATCTTCTTCTGCAGCTGTGCATGATCGAGAAAATCGTAATCTGCTAGCGGTTGCTCAATCATCATCAATTGAAATTCATCTAGTCGTTTCAGTTTCTCTGTATCCGCTAATGTATACGCTGAATTTGCATCAGCCATTAACGGGATGTGCGGGAACTCTTTACGAATCTCTTTCAATAATTCGTAATCATGCTCTGGCTTTATTTTCACTTTAAAACGCTCGTACCCTTCTTCTGCGTACTTCTCGATTTGTTTTAACATAACCGGAATCGTATTGATCCCAATTACAACGCCGACTTCAATTTCAGGGCTAGCTCCTCCAAGAACTGTCGCTAGCGATTTCTTTTGACGCTTCGCATATAAATCCCAAATAGCCCCCTCTATTCCGGCTTTTGCCATTCGGTTTCTTTTTATATGTTGAAATAGACCCGGTACCTCATTCGGATGAGAAATTTCAGCCTTTAATAAATCAGGTAACAAAAAGTCTTGCAGTACATGTAGTGCTGTCTTCACCGTTTCTTCCGTATACCACGGTTCAGAAAATGCAACGACTTCCCCAAATCCGATGTACCCGTCTGTATCCTCTAATTCAATAACAATACTCTCACGCTTTTCGTAAGTCCCGTAGCTCGCAGCAAACGGGATTACGAGTGGCATTTCCGTTATATACAGTGTCGCTTTTTTTATTTCCACTACATCTCCTCCACTAATTGTCTTAGCTCTCGTCTTAACAATTTTTTCGAAGCATTTCGTGGTAATTCCTCTAAGAAACACGCTTTTTTCGGCACTTTATATTTCGCTAATTTCTCCTCGCAAAAATGAATAATTTCTTCTTCTGTTACCTCCCCATTTTTTACAACAAAAGCAGCTGGTACTTGTCCCCATTTATCGTCAGTCATACCGACGACACCTGCTTCTGCTACCATCGGATGAGAAAGCAACACTTCTTCAATTTGGGCCGGATATATATTCTCTCCGCCAGAAATGATTAAATCACTGCGTCGATCTAATACGTATAAAAATCCTTCTTCGTCTAAATAACCGAGGTCACCAGTATGAAGCCATCCATTTTGAATGGTTTCGCGCGTCGCATCTTCACGGTTAAAATAACCGCCTGTTACGTTCGGTCCTTTTACTACGATCTCGCCTTCCACTAACGGCGGCACTACTACACCATCTTTTTCAATACGAAGTTGGCACTGAAATAGTGGTTTCCCGGCAGACCCTACTTTCGTTAACATGTAATCCGCGGATAACGTACAAATTTGCGACGACGTTTCTGTCATACCGTACGTTTGATATACAGGAATTCCTTTATCTACACATGTTTCGAGTAACGGTTTCGGCGCTGGTCCTCCGCCAAGTAACATACATCGTAAAGAAGATGGATATGTCTCTTCTCCAAGTCTCTCTAATAAGTCAGTTAACATTTTAGAAACGACAGAAATAATTGTTACGCCTCTCGTTTGAAGTGCTTTATGAATAAAGTCAGCATCATATTTCGGAACGAGTAAAATGCGCATTCCGTACATAATATTTTTCATTAAAAGAGATAACCCGCCAACGTGGAACATCGGCATACAGGCTAACCAACAATCATCATCACGAAGCCCTAAATTAAGCGAAGAGCCTACCGCGCTTGCCCAGTGATTACCGTACGTTAAAATAACGCCTTTCGGTTTCCCAGTCGTCCCAGACGTATAAATAATTGTCATCGCTTCTTCTAAAGTGAATTCTTCTTGTATAGAGGCTTCCGCCTTCGGTCCATTCATCACTTCGGCGAATGGATATACAGGAACATCTTTAGCTTGAAAATCTTGATCCGTTACTAAACATACAACCTCAGCATCCTCCATTTGCCAAAGTAGCTCTTCTCTTGAAAGACGCGTATTTAAAAGTACAGCTACTGCCCCTACATAAGATAGGGCGTGAATAACTGTAATCATCTCCATACCATTTTTCATCAGAACAGCCACCTTTTGCCCACGCTTCACTCCTACATACGTGAGGTGTTCACAAACAGATACTACTTTTTCATGCAGCTGCACGAAAGTAACTTTCTCTTCCTCTATTTCAATTGCAGTGCGATCTGGTGTTAAAAATGCACGTTGCTTTAACCAATTTGGCATCGTCTCCATCATACATTCTCCTTTCATGAAAGAAAGAGACTTGATATGACATCAAGTCTCTTAGTTGTTTTGTTTCCGGTTTGATCTCATCTAGCTGCGCCTCCTAGCCCCTTCCGTCTAAGAACCTTCCGCACGAGAAAGTAAAGTACACTTTCTGTGCGAAAGAACCTTAGCCTACGAGGCTAAACAGTCGGTCGTTTCACGCCTTCCTACGAGGCAAAAAGCGCCTCTATGTCAGGAGTTCCAACGCCCTCTTGTTCTATGCGAGCCGCTTCCGCTTTTGGTTTGATCACGGGAAACGAGGGAATTGACCGAAGTCCGGACTGCGTTTTTCTTTGAACGCGTCGCGACCTTCTTTTGCTTCGTCAGTTGTGTAGTACAATAACGTTGCATCTCCAGCTAGTTGTTGAATACCAGCTAGACCGTCTGTGTCTGCGTTGAATGCAGCTTTTAGGAAACGAAGTGCCATTGGGCTGTTTGCTAAGATTTCTTGTGCCCATTGTACTGTTTCTGCTTCAAGTTCTTCTAATGGTACTACTGTGTTTACTAAGCCCATATCAAGCGCTTCTTGTGCACTATATTGACGGCATAGGTACCAAATTTCGCGAGCTTTCTTGTGGCCTACCATACGAGCTAGGTAACCAGCTCCGTATCCACCGTCAAAGCTTCCTACTTTAGGACCTGTTTGTCCGAATACAGCGTTGTCTGCAGCGATTGTTAAGTCACATACGATATGAAGTACGTGTCCACCACCGATTGCATAACCTGCTACCATTGCGATAACTGGTTTAGGAATTGCACGAATTAGACGTTGTAAATCTAATACGTTTAAACGAGGGATTTGGTCGTCACCTACATATCCACCATGACCGCGAACTTTTTGGTCGCCGCCAGAACAGAATGCACGTCCACCTTCACCTGTTAAAATGATAACGCCAACATTTGCATCATCACGAGCGTGTGCAAAAGCGTTGATTAACTCCATTACCGTTTTTGGACGGAATGCGTTATGTACTTCAGGACGGTTAATCGAAATCTTTGCGATACCATTGTATGTTGAATAAATAATATCTTCGTAATTGCCTTCTTTTACCCATTCAATAGCCATTACAACTACCTCCTTGTATATTTCTGATTTCATCTATAAGCGTGGCTTCCTTCTTGCTGAAAAAAGTATCACTGCATAGTTTTTAGAAATCCCTTTACTATTGTATCAAACTTTTCCGGTTGTTCCACATGAATTGCATGGCCAGCACCATCAATTTTGACAAATTTCGCGTCAGAGACGCATTTTTCGATATTTTTTAATATGCGAAAGAACTTTTCATCATGCTCCCCGTTCATTAAAAGAACAGGCATTTTCAAGTTGTGTAGCTCATCCCACCATGAAGGCTGAGCCCCTGTTCCCATGCCGCGTAAGCTATTGGCAAGTCCTTTTGGATTGTTAGCAAGTCGTTCTTTTCGCACTGCTTCTTGTACGTTTTTTGCTAAACTTTTTTGCGTTTCAAATAGCGGAATATTTTCCCACATTAATACAAAACTTCGGATGCCTTCTCGCTCAATTTTATCAGCAAGTCGCTCATCCTTTTCACAACGTTCTTTTTGGTCCTCTTCACTTTCAAGCCCAGCTGTACAATTTTCTAATAAAAGAGAATGTACATACTCTGGATATAGACATGCCAGAGTAATCGCCAGTCTACCGCCCATTGAATAGCCAAGTACGTGCGCTTTTTCAATATGAAGGTAATCTAGTAGTTCTTTCATTTGCAATGCCGCATTTCGAATATCATAATGATTCACATCTTCGGGACTTTCTGTTTTTCCATGCCCAACAAGATCTACTACAATAACTTGAAACTGCTCACTCCATGAAGGGATAAAAGAACGCCACGTTTCCATGCTTCCCGTAAAACCATGAAGAAGTAGAAGTGGTTCCCCGCTTCCGACTACTTCATATTCATACGATACACCTTGCAGCGTTACGTTCATTTCGATTCACCTTGTAAAGATGTAGTAATCACGTCCATCGTTTTTGCCCATAATGTCCGGTGCAGTATTAAGTTTTCATCACGGTTCGTACAAATTTCCACAACGTGTAAACCTTCTGTAGTCGTTCCTTTTTGTACCTCTTCTCGGAAGCTTTCCCAACCATTTACACGGCTAAATGAACCACCGTACATTTTAACAACGTGTTCATAATCAAGACCAATTGGTGTTCCAAATAATGATTCGAAATGTTCCTTTTTCTCATACTGTGGTAAGAATGAGAAAATACCGCCACCGTCATTATTTACAACGACAATTGTTATATTTAATTCATGTAATTTCGCGGCTAACAGTCCATTTAAGTCGTGATAAAAGGATAAATCACCGATCACTAATACGAGCGGATCGCAAATAATGCTCGCTCCTAAAGCTGTCGAAATGATGCCATCAATCCCATTCACACCGCGGTTTGCCATAACTTGAATATTTTTATCCAATGTGAAGAAGAATGAATCCGTATCACGAATTGGCATACTATTACTCGCAAAGAATGTTGCCCCGTCTGGTAGTACGCGGACAATATCCGTAATAACTTTCCCTTCAAATGCAGTATCATATGTTTCCATTTCACGAAGCGTTTCCTTCGTTTTTTCGTTTATATGTTGCCACATTCCGAACCAATCATTCTTTTTCATAACTGGCATTTTTTCTATTAATGCACTGCAAAATACAATATCATTTGCTTGGACAACTTCTGTCGCAACGAGAGCTGGATCTCTCCATTGTCCAGATTCATCAACAACGATATGAACTGCTTTCGTTTGTTTTTTTATGAACTGCGTTAATGATTTGGAAACAGGCATACCACCAAAGCGAATCATAACTTCTGGCTTCCACGTTTCTTTTAACAGTTCATTTCGTAAAAATGTATCATAACAGTCGATTACCATCGTTTTATCGTGATGTCCGCTACGAATATTAGAAAGCGGATCTGCCAATATTGGATATCCAGTTTTTTCAGCTAATTCTGCCGCAAATGCTGCGAGTTCTGAATGACTATCGTCTCCACAAATAATAAGCCCCTTCTCCATATGTGAAAGGCGCCCTACAAGCGAATCTACATATTCACTCGGCATCGTCACGTTCCCTTGCTGAACTACTCCTGTATATTCCCCGCGTCCTTTATCCCATAAACCTTCTAATGAGAAATCCGGGATAAGCGGTTCGCGTACTGGAAAATTAAGATGAACAGGTCCTTGCGGCGCTAAACAAGCATTCGCTATCATACGCTGCGTTGTCATGCGAGCGTAATGATACATCGCTTCACTCGCTTCTGGAAGAGCCATCTCTGTAAATTGCTTCACAAATGTACCGTATAAATTGAATTGATTCATCGCTTGTGGTGCACCGACATCTCTTAATTCATGCGGTCTATCTGCCGTTAAGACGATAAGCGGCACTCGTGAATGAAAAGCTTCACATACAGCTGGATAGTAATTAGCTGCTGCCGTTCCTGATGTACACAATAATGCAACAGGACGTTTTTTCGCTTTTGCGATACCGAGCGCAAAAAATCCTGCAGATCTTTCATCTACATGTAAATATGTGTTCATTCCTTCGTGTTGTTCCATTAGTAGAGCTATCGGCGTTGACCGTGAGCCTGGACTAATGACAACATCACATACATTTAGACGCGTCAGTTCATCCACGAACGCGCCTAAATAATATGATAATGCTTCTATATGATTGTTCATTTCATTAATTCCTCCAAAGCACCAAGCATCGGTCTAAACTTCAAACTTGTTTCTTCATATTCAAGTTGCGGTACAGAATCAATTACAATCCCGCAACCGGCAAATAAGGATGCTTTCTCGCCATTTAATAACCCGCAGCGGAGTGCAACCGCAAACTCACCATTTCCTTCATCATCTATCCAGCCAATCGGTGCGCCATATAATCCTCTGTCTAACAATTCAACATCACGAATCAGTTTCATCGCTTCCAAACGAGGTGTCCCGCCAAGAGCTGGTGTTGGATGTAATTCTTCTACCATTGTTAAAAGACTCGCATCGCCTTTTGCCTCTACAGGCGTATATAAATGAATTAAGTTTTTCGTTGTTAATAAGCCCGGACTTTCCGGAATATTAACGGATTCGCAGTGCTCATTTAATACCGACCTAATCATATTCACAACATAACCGTGTTCAGCTAAATTCTTTTCATCATGAAGAAGCGCATTACTATTTCGCTTACTTTCTTCTATAGATTGACCATGACCAGTTGAACCAGCAAGACACATCGAAGTAAACTTCTCATCTTCTTTGCGAATTAACCTCTCTGGCGTCGCTCCTAAGAAGCATGCTCCTTTATAATCAAAAGAAAATACGTAACAATCCGGTTGCCCAATGCGAAGTGCTTCTAAGACAAGAGCAGAATCAATATGATGATCCATCTCTACTTTTAACTCCCTCGCTAATACAACCTTCTGCACGTTCCCCAGCTTCATTTCATCTTGTACTTTCTCAATGGCCTCCATCCAGCCTTTCGGATCCACTTCTACTTTAGAAGTAACTGTTAATTTCGATCCTTCTAATGCACATTTACTCTCCCAAAAAATTTTCTCTTCTAAAGAAATCATTTCGTTAGAAAGAGTCTCTGCACAATCTGTTGCTGAGACAAATGTATTCATCGTTAACCATGCTTTTTCATTTTTTACAGTTAATAAAAATGCTGGTAGTGAAAATGTCGTATCATCAAATTCTTTCCATAAGTCCGTTTTCTCTTTTTCTTGGTCAAATGAAAATCCACCAAATAAAAGAGGACCTGTTCCAAATTCGTATTTTTCTCTTTGTACAAATGCTTTCTCTTTTACTTTATCCCACTCGTCACGAGCAGTTTGAAAGCGTTTGTGAGAAGCAGTTGCTATAGTGAAAACAGAGCCAATTCCAGCAAATATTACATGCTGAGCCGGGTCTGCAAAATAACATCTATTTTCGAATGCAATCCTTTTTCCTGCTGCATAAAACAGAAGCGGATCCATCCAGTCTATTTGTTTTACGAAGCTAACCAATATTTTTTCATCAGTTGCACGCTTAATGGCTGCACTAAGAGCTTCTTGCAAGCCTATTTGTTTCGTTTGAATCACAATTGTCTCCCCCCTATGGGCGAAAAATAGTCATAATTACGCTTGATTTTAAGATACACCTCAAACGAAAGGCCTGTCAACGTTTAGCATTTCTGAGAAATTCACCTTCTCTTCCTAGAAAATAAACGTTGACACTAAATGATGCTTTTTCTACACTTAGTTGTGTACAATATGTGACCAAAGGAGGATTCAACATGGAAATGAACGTCAAAACGAATTCCTCTCCTACGGCGCCAAAGCCAAGTAAGCAAACAGGCTGGCGCATCTGGTGGAGTTTACTACGTCCCCATACATTAACAGCCGCTTTCGTACCTGTTTTCATCGGAACAGCATATTCGATGCAGGTCGGAGGTATAAATCAAATACATCTTCCTCTTTTCCTTATGATGCTTCTTGCTTGTCTTCTCATTCAAGCAGCAACAAACATGTTTAATGAATACTTTGATTATAAAAGAGGACTTGATCACGAAGGTTCAGTTGGTATCGGCGGCGCTATCGTTCGCGATGGCATTCAGCCAAAAACAGTGCTTAACTTAGCATTTGGATTTTTCGGCATCGCAATACTATTAGGTGTTTATATTTGTATGAATTCTAGCTGGTGGCTTGCTGCAATCGGTCTTGTTTGTATGGCCGTTGCTTACCTTTATACAGGTGGCCCACTTCCAATTGCATATACACCATTTGGAGAGTTGACAGCCGGATTATTTATGGGTGTCATTATTATTGGGATTTCATTCTTTATTCAAACTGGCACTGTAACATCAGAAGTCATTTTACTATCTATTCCAAGCTCCATTTTAATTGGTGCCATTTTACTAGCTAATAATATTCGTGACTTGGATGGCGATAAAGAAAACGGTCGTAAAACGTTAGCAATTCTCGTTGGACGTGAAAGAGCTGTCGGTGTACTTGCTTCAATGTTCATCGTTTCCTACATTTGGACAATTGCTTTAATTATCGTGGGCATCGTATCACCATGGATGCTTATCGTATTTTTAAGTGCACCGAAAGCATTTAAAGCGACGAAAGGCTTTATCGGCAAAAGCATTCCAATGGAAATGGTACCTGCGATGATTGCAACAGCAAAAACAAATACAATCTTCGGTTTCCTAATGGGAATCGGATTATTACTTGGATATTTCCTATAAAGTGAAACTTTAATCAATGGAGGGTTTGTTCATTTCCACTGATTATCAGCCCTCACCAATCGGGCGTTTACGGGCAGTTGATCTCTCACCTAGCTTCTTTGCTCCAGCCGAATTTGTAGGTGGGAGTTTTACTGCCCGGCAAATAGCGGGGTAAGAAGGAGCTGCTTATGCGGCTCCTTTTTCATATCTGAAATTCACCTCATAATTCCTACTCTCAACGCTCATACTATGTAAAGAAACTGAATTGTAGGAAGGTGGACGACTATGTTAACTCCACAACAAATAGGTCAATTTAAATCCATTTTAGAAAAACAAAAACAAGAACTAGAGCAAACGATACAAACTCATGAAAATACAGATCGTGCTTCTGAACGCGATTCAGTAGGAGAACTGTCTAGCTATGACAACCATCCAGGTGATATGGCTACAGAATTATACGAACGAGAAAAAGATTTCGGACTCATCGAATTTTGGCATAAACAACTAGATGATACAAAACATGCTCTGCAAAAAATTGAAGCGGGTACGTACGGCATTTGTGAAGTATCTGGTGAGGAAATCCCGTTTGAAAGATTAGAAGCAATGCCAACCGCGACAACATGTGTTCAACACGCGACAAATAAATTAAATATGGAGACGCGTCCAGTTGAAGAGGAAGTATTATCCCCTTCTTTCCACAAGCACGATGAAGACGACTCTGTTGAGTACGATGCGGAGGATGCATGGCAAGATGTCGCAAATTACGGAACGTCTGAAACGCCGTCCGATTTAGAAAGACAAGATTCAAAAAACTATAATGGCATGTACGTAAATAGTGAAGAAAACGTAGGCTACGTGGAGGATTTCGAAAACTTCATCGGTACGGATATGTATGGGAAAAACCCACAAGTTTTCGCTACAGAGGAACATGAAGAATATGAACAAATGCTTGATGACTTTGAAGAGCGTACCTTTAAGGGCGAATTATCTTCAAATGAATCTAGTTCCAAAGAATAAAAAAAAGCATTCCGAAAATCGGAATGCTTTTTATCGCTAGCTAATTAGTTTTTTGTAACGTTAGCTGCTTGTGGTCCGCGGTTTCCTTCAACGATTTCGAAAGAAACTTCTTGACCTTCTTCTAAAGTTTTGAAGCCGTCGCCTTGGATAGCTGAGAAATGTACGAATACGTCTTCTCCGCCTTCAACTTCGATGAAGCCAAAACCTTTTTCGCCGTTAAACCATTTAACTTTACCTGTTTGCATGTCATGTACCTCCTAAATAAAAATGAAACTATGAATCCACATGAAAAGGTGGATATAAAGGACATGAATGTATAACAAGCTTACAGCCTTTAATACAACGTGCTTTATTTCCGTACCACATTATGTAGCTCAATAGTGTTTTCACTATATCATGCTATGTCGAAAACGTCAAATGAGAACACTTTCATTCCATCATTTTTTATAATCCTAGTATAACCTTAAATTTTCATTCTACTTTTATTCGAAAATTAACAAAACTATAGTGTTCTAATTCTTTTAACTTCTGTACAATATAATTACTACATATTTATGAGGTGAAAAAATGCAAGCACATGAAATCGAATATAAGTTATATGGCGATGATATGCAATTTGTTGAAATTGAATTAGACCCAAAGGAAAGCGTTGTCGCAGAAGCGGGCGCAATGATGATGATGGAAGACTACATCGAAATGGAGACAATCTTCGGTGATGGTTCTGGCCCATCTAACGGTCTATTCGGAAAATTAATGGGAGCAGGTAAACGTCTCGTTACAGGTGAAAGCATGTTTATGACTGTATTTACAAATACGGGGCACGGCAAACGCCACGTCTCATTTGCTGCTCTTTATCCTGGTAAAATTATTCCTGTAGATTTAACAGAATACCAAGGGAAAATCGTTTGTCAAAAAGATGCCTTTCTTTGTGCCGCAAAAGGTGTTTCTATTGGAATTGAATTTACAAAAAAAATAGGAACTGGTTTCTTCGGTGGTGAAGGTTTCATCATGCAGAAACTTGAAGGTGACGGCCTCGCTTTCATGCACGCAGGCGGAACTGTATATAAACGTGAATTAAAACCTGGTGAGAAACTTCGCATTGATACAGGTTGTCTCGTTGCCATGACAAAGGATATTAACTATGATATCGAATTCGTTGGAAAAGTAAAAACAGCTCTATTTGGCGGTGAGGGTTTATTCTTCGCAACATTAGAAGGTCCTGGAACAGTTTGGATTCAGTCCTTAACACTTAGCCGATTAGCAGCACGCCTTACAAGCCCAGCAGCGCAAAGTACTGGTGAAGGTAGTGTATTAGGTGGACTTGGTCGTTTATTGGATGGGAAAGAGTAAAAAGGGCCCTTATGTTGGCATGGCCATCGACTAATATAATACTACAATTAAAACACCCTTGCTTGCAGTAATGCAGTGAAAGGGTGTTTTAATTTACGTCTACAAACGAGAAAAAGCAGATGAAATAAAGTAATAAGGTTTACTTCAGTAAAATAAGGTATATTATATTTGTTGAATAGATTCTCTTTCAAGACAAGAAAAGTAGGTGAACAAAGTGGGAAAATATCAATTAGATTCCAAAAGTCAGGTAGCTGTGGCAAAGTTTCATGAAAAACAGAAGCCTGCCAAATTTGATAAAAAGCAGCAACTTGAACAATTGCGTGCGGAGTATTTGAAAAAGAAGCAAAAATAAACAGATAAATAATATGTTTTGTTTCCCGAAATTTTCTGTATATAGTACGAACAAACACAAGAAAATAGGTAATTTATTCATCTTTCAAATATATACAGGCTATTTTTTCAAACCTCTTACAAGCCCAGCATTATAAAGTACTGGTGAAAGTAGTATATTAGGTGGCCTTGTTCGCCTTTTAGATGGAAAAGAGTAAAAAATGCCTCCAATGCAAAAAACATCGGAGGCATTTCTCTAAAGTTTATGAATATGGCATTTTATTTTTACTGCGGAGGGCTATACATACCATTTCGAATCATATAATACTCCATCGCGTCATTAAGCCATGCCTCTTCTTCTTCCGTGTAAGGAGATGGCATCATATTATTATATTGTTCTTCTACATTCTCTAATTTACCTAAAGAATACATTGTCTCTTCACCAACATACTTAAGAGTCGCCTTCATATGTTCATCAACCAATTTTTGCACTTCTGAATCCTCAATTTCTCTTCCAAATAACCTTTTCACTTCTTTTGCTAAACGCACAAACTCTTTATCAAGTGCTATGCCTTCTTCTTCCGGCTTATTATATAATCCATTAGCCAATTCTTTTGATACATATCCTTCAAGCCATAAACTTTGTTCGTTTTCTTTTTGAATGCTGTTAATTAGACTCATTAATATGTCACTATCCAACTCTTCATCTTCCTCAAGACATACCCTTGTTCGTTCAAGCGCCTTTATCGAAACTTCAATGTGTTTTTTCTTTTCTTCAAAGGCTTTTCTTTGTTGTTCCAACGTTTCTTTTAAACTTACATTCAAACTTGGAATTGTAAGCATGACGCGTATTTCTTCTAAACTATATCCTAATACTTTAAGACTGACTATTTTCTGTAGCTCTAATATATCTTTTCCTTTGTACACACGGTGACCAGAGCTAACGTTCTTTTCAGGTTTAAGTAGTCCAATTTCATCGTAATATTGTAGTGTCCGTATTGATGTGCCTGTTCTCTTTGAAAACTCACCAATTGAACAGCCTTCCTTTTTGCTCATCTTACACTCCTCCTAACAATATGTTTACAAAAATCATACTCCCTCACGTAACTGTAGGTTCAAGCTTTTTTCCAAAAGAATGAATCAAGTTCCTCACTGCATATATTAAACTATACCTTTTCTTAAGGAGGGCTTCCTTAATGCGTACTCCTTTATCCTTTGATAAAGACACTGCCATACTGTTAGCTTCTTGTTGTGAGTTAACGTATGAACAATATAAACAAAATGGTATTTTCGAAATACCAGATGGTTTTCAATATGTACAAGGGTTTCAAGGAAAGGCCATTCAAACAACAGAATGGTTCGGATTTATATTAGAATCTGAGGATACAATTATCGTTGCCTTTAGGGGCACTCAAACAGACCCAGATTGGATTATTGACTCTCTCGTCAATCAAAAACCTTATCCTTATGCTTTAAATGGTGGAAATGTCCATAACGGCTTTCTCTCTATTTATGAGTCTTGCCGTGATTCTATTATGGATATGCTCGTATCATTGCCAGCACATAAAAAACTGCTAGCTACTGGGCATAGTCTAGGTGGCGCGCTTGCCACATTACACATATTAGATGCACGTATAAATACTGCCTTCGCACAGTATGGACTTTATTCATTCGCTTCCCCAAAAGTAGGAGATATCGCTTTTCGAAATTATTATAAACTACAAGTAGCTAGTAGCTTTCGTTTCGTCAACTTGTTCGATGTCGTTCCACTTCTCCCTCCCCGAAACATAAATTTTAATGATCATGATTGGGAGTATGCACACGTCCATCACAATATGACATTTACAAAAAACACAAAATCCATTACAAATAATCATTCCATTACAACATACAAAACATGTCTGACTTCTCATTTTTAACCAGTAAACAATTGGAAATAAAATATTCATATACTATAATACTCTATGAAGTTATTTTTGGATGAGGGGACCTTACATGTTAAAATTTATCTTCACACTTTTTCTTATTGTAATTTTTACGGTCACAGGTTTCTTTACATTTTCATACTTTGCGACAGGAGAGTATGATGGGGCAGGTATAATATATACCACTATTCCATTTCTTTCTTAAGCAAAATAAATAAAACGAGCTAAAAAAAAGTAAGCTCGTTTTATTTATTAATATCAATTTTTGTTAGTAAATAGATAATATATCCCCCAACGTAGCAACCTCTTTAAAACTGTTTAACTGCATTACCAATACCCCAAATTTCATTGCTGTACTGCAAAATCGTTCGATCACTCGCAAAATGACCAGACTGTGCAATATTTAAAATCGACATTTCTAGCCACTTTGTTCGGTTCTCATAAGCTCTACCAACAGCTTCTTGTCTTTCAGCATATGGACCAAAATCTCGCAGAACGAAATATTCATCATTTTGAATAACGAGAGAATCATAGATCGCTTCAAATTCAGCACCCGATTGTGCAAAGAAACCATTTGTTAATTGATCTACTATTTTTTTAATGTGCCTATTGTGGTGATAATAGTCACTTGCACGATATCCACCATTTTGATGGTAATGAAGAACCTCTTCTGCTGTTAAACCGAAAATGAAACAGTTATCATCACCGACCCGGTCTTTTATTTCAACGTTAGCTCCGTCTAGCGTTCCAAGTGTAATCGCACCATTCATCATAAATTTCATATTGCCTGTTCCCGATGCTTCTTTACTCGCCGTTGAAATTTGCTCACTTACATCCGCCGCCGGGAATATATCTTCAGCTAAAGAAACTCGATAGTTTTCTAGAAAGATAACTTTCATATATTGACTAACATACGGATCATTATTTACTTTTCTTGCGAGTTCATTTATTAATTTAATAATTTTTTTCGCGTAATAATAACCAGGTGATGCTTTCGCTCCAAAAATAAAAGTACGCGGATAAAATGTAAAACTAGCATCCTCTTTCAAACGGTTATACAAATATAAAATATGAAGAACATTTAATAATTGTCGTTTGTAAGCATGTAATCTTTTCACTTGCACATCAAAAATAGAATTTGGATCAATCGTAATCCCCATTGTATTATGAATGCGCTCCGCTAAAATCTCTTTACGCTCTTGTTTTACCTCTGCAAACTTCTCTTGGAAACTAGCATCATATTGAACTGTTTGCAACGATTGAAGCTTAATCGGTTCTTTCTTCCACTCTGGTCCAATCGCCTCTGAAATGAGATTTGTTAACTGTGGATTTGCTTTCATAAGCCAGCGCCTATGAGCAATTCCATTCGTCTTATTATTAAACTTATCTGGATAAAATTCATAAAACAATCGCATTTCCCGCTGCTTTAATATTTCCGTATGAATTTTTGCTACACCGTTTACGCTATGGCTACCGACAATTGCTAAATGAGCCATTTTCACAAGATCATGCGCAATAATTGCCATGTCTTCAATGCGATGCCATTCATAAGGATAACGTTCCCAAAGTTCATGACAGAAACGTTCATTAATCTCTTCAATAATCATATAAATTCTCGGTAATAATGGTTTAAAAATGTGAATTGGCCACTTTTCGAGCGCTTCTGATAACGTCGTATGATTCGTATAAGAAATTGTCTGCGTCGTTATGTGCCAAGCTTCTTCCCATGTTAACTTTTCTTCGTCTAGTAAAATACGCATCAGTTCTGGAATTGCTAAAACCGGATGTGTATCGTTAATGTGAATCGCAATTTTTTCATGTAGTTGACGAAGGTCACCATATCTTTCTCTATGCATTCGAACGATATTTTGCAAACTTGCTGATACGAGGAAATACTGTTGTTTTAAACGAAGTATTTTTCCCTCATCATGCGTATCATCTGGATATAAAAACTCCGATACAGCCTCTGTTTCGCGCTTATATTTCAAAATATCTTTGCAGTTTTGCGGGAAAGGAACTGGTTCAGCATTCCAAAGTCTAAGTGTATTTACAGTACTCGTCTCATAGCCTACTACCGGCACATCATATGGCACCGCCATAATGACTTCTGCATTTGTATGCCTAAACTCTAAACGCCCGTCAATTTCTAGCGGTTCAACACTGCCAAAATAACTTACTTCTACAGCTTGATCATGTCTTCTTACTTCCCATACGTTTTCATGAAGAAGCCACTGTTCTGGAAATTCAACTTGATAACCATCAACAATTTTCTGATCAAACAAACCATGTTTATAACGAATTCCACAGCCGTGTCCTGGTAAGTTTAAAGATGCAAGTGAATCAAGAAAACAGGCTGCTAAGCGTCCAAGTCCACCGTTACCAAGGCCTGCATCTGCTTCCACTTCTTCTAACTCTTGTAACGAAATCCCTAGTTCAGATAACCCCTGCTCGCATACATCTCTAATACCTAAATTCAAGATGTTACTTCCAAGCAAACGTCCAAGCAAAAACTCAATAGACAAGTAATACATTTGCTTTTGCTCTCCTGATCGATAACTCTCGTTCGTTGCAATCCATTGACTATTCATATACTCACGTACCATATGGCCGAGCGTATTATATTGATCACGATTTGTAGAATCTTTGAAACTTTTCCCATACATCGTCTCTAACTTTTCTAGAAAAGTTGATTTAAAACTTTCAACATGAGTAAACATTTTTTCACCACCTACATGTTATTCCATGAGACTTTTATACAATTCCTTATAAGCAAGAGCCGATTGCCTCCAGCTATAATCTTCAGTCATCGCTTGTTTTACAAGCTGCTCCCACACTGGTTTATCGTGATAAAATTCAATTGCACGGTGAACCGTATGCAGCATGTCATGTGCATTAAAGTTCGTGAAACTGAAACCATTTCCTTCGCCTGTTTCTTCATCATAAGAATGTACCGTATCGTTTAATCCACCTGTTTCTCTTACAATTGGAATCGTACCGTACGCCAATGCGATAAGTTGTCCAAGTCCACACGGTTCAAACAGCGATGGCATTAAAAATAAATCGCTTCCCGCATACACTTGGTGCGCTAATTCTTCATTAAATCCGATATAAACTTTTACCTTCTCCGGATACTCATATGCCATCCACTCAAAGAATTGCTCATATTCCGAATCACCTGAACCTAAAATAATACATTGTACATCTTCTTCCATTATTTCGCGGAATACAGTGCGTACTAAATCAAGACCTTTTTGCTTCGTTAATCTCGTTACCATTGAAATAATTGGTGTATCCTCTTTTTCTGGCAAACCAAAATAACGCTGCAAAGCGCGTTTATTTTCACTCTTTTCATATAATGACTCTGCATCATACTGAGCCTTAATATATGAATCCGTTTCTGGATTATATACGCTCGTATCAATACCATTTACAATGCCACTAAGCTTATCATTATATTTTCTCAGTAATCCATCTAACTTCTCACCGAAAAATTCATATTGAATTTCTTCTTTATACGTCGGGCTCACCGCTGTAATTTGATCCGAAGCGATAATACCGCCTTTCATAAAGTTTATGTTTCCATAAAACTCTAGCTGCTCACTATGAAAATATTCATCACCAAGCTCTAACAAGTCGTACATCACTTCAGAAGGAAATACTCCTTGGAACTGCAAGTTGTGAATCGTATATACCGTTTTAATACGCTCATATAACGGGTTATCTTGATACTTTTCACGAAGTAAGAAATTAACCATAGCCGTATGCCAATCGTGGCTATGAAGAACATCCACTTCAAAATCAAGATGCGGAATACACTCTAACACTGCTTTTGAGAAATAAGAAAAACGCTCCCCGTCATCATAATGACCATACAGAGAATCTCTCTTAAAATAATATTCATTATCTATTAAGTAATACGTAATTCCGTCTTGCTCACCTTTTAAAATTCCGCAATATTGATTTCTCCACCCAAGCGGGACGTTAATTACTTTATGTAACGTACATCCATCTCTTAACTTTTGCGGAATGAGACTATAATTCGGAAGTATAATACGAACGTCCACTCCTAATTTTTTCAGCTCTTTTGGGAGCGCACCCGCTACATCAGCTAATCCTCCCGATTTCACAAACGGTACACATTCTGATACTGCAAATAAAATATTCACTTGTTGTCCCACTGCGCGAAAAGTTTTTATACTCCTCTTGCAGCTTCCTCCCTTCGAGTTTTCATTTAAATTAAAACTTTAATCAGTGGGAGAAAAAGCCCCCACTGATTCTTTAGGAATAACTATTAATCGTACTGTTTTGTACGCTTCCTTTTTCTACAACATATGGCTCATCGATGTTTCCTTTTAATACGACACCGTCGCCAATTTTCACGTCTTTATCAATAATAACACCGTCTATTATACAGTTATCTCCAATTTGGCTCTTTTGCATAATAATACTGTTACGAATAATTGAACCTTTTCCAATTTTAACCGAACGGGAAACAACACTGTTTTCGACTTCCCCTTCAATAATACTGCCATTTGCAATCATTGTATTTTTCACGACTGCACCCTTTAGATAACGAGTTGGCGGCTCATCTTTTACTTTCGTAAAGATCGGCGCTTCTTTCTTAAATAATTGCTTCCAAATAGCAGGCTGCAAAATTTCTAAGCTATGTTTATAGTAACTTTCAATCGAATCAATAATAGCTACATATCCTGTATGCTCATACGTAGCAATATGCAGTGATTTTCCGCGCTTTTCTCTCACTACATCAAATAAACTGTATTGCTCCACATCTTTATATGTCTCAAATAAATCTAACAATAATTGTTTCTTTAACACGTATGTTTGAAGCGAAACCCCTTCATGGCAAACTTCCGTAATATCAGCTGCCGTATGTATATGTCGCTCTAACACCGCCTGGAAATTTAATGCTGTTACGAGATGGCTATTCGTAATAACAACGTACTCTTCTCTGCTTCTTAGAAAATAATCAATATGTCTTCTAAAGTGTGCAAAAGACCCAAACTCATCTTGGTCACATTGGCAATTTGGCGGGAATAAAAATAGTCCGTCTCGTTTTCTATCTAAATCCCACTGTTTTCCTGAACCAACATGGTCCATTAGTGAGCGATTTTTATGACTTGTAAAAACCGCTACACTATGAATATTAGAATTCACCATATTTGAAAGCATGAAATCAATGAGTCGGTAACGGCCCCCAAACGGTAACGCCGCTAATGAACGATGCCCTGTTACTTTCTTTAAGGAAGGAAAACTTCCCGTTGCATTAATAATTCCTAACATTTTTTCTCCCATTCATTTCATCCCCCTTTTCTATTTCCCTTCAGCAATGAGTACTACATCGTCGACATTTTTTTCTGGACGAATAATTGTTCCATCTTCAATAACCATTTCCGAACCAACGATCGCTCTTTCAATCACAACATTTTTACCAATCTTTGCTCCTGGCATAACGACAGAATCAATAACCATACTACCTTCTTCCACCGTCACCCCTTGGAATAACACAGAATGCTTCACGTCCCCTTCAATGACGCATCCTTCGTTAATAAGCGATTCTTCTACTTTTGCCTTTTCTGCAATATATTGAGGTGGCTCATTTGGATTCACAGAATAAATACGCCAATTACGATCGTTTAAATTCAGTGATGTTTCATCGCGAAGTAAATCCATATTCGCTTCCCATAAGCTTTTCACCGTTCCAACATCTTTCCAATATCCTTCAAATGGATACGCCATTAGCTTCTTCCCTTCATCTAATAAAAGTGGAAGTACATCTTTTCCGAAATCATTACTAGATTCAGGATTTCTTGCATCCATCTCTAAATACTCTTTCAAAATTGCCCAGTTAAAAATATAAATTCCCATTGATGCAAGATTACTTCTTGGAAATTGTGGTTTCTCTTCAAACTCAACAATCTCCATCTCTTCATTTGTATTCATAATGCCAAAGCGACTCGCTTCATCCCAAGGTACTTCAATAACAGAAATGGATACGTCCGATTCTTTCTCAATATGGTAATCTAGCATCTTACTGTAATCCATTTTATAAATATGGTCGCCTGATAAAATAAGAACATACTCCGGTTCATACTGACTTAAATAGTTTAAATTTTGATAAATGGCACTTGCCGTACCTGTATACCACTTCACCCCTGAAGACTCCGCATAAGGAGGTAATACTGTGACTCCACCGTTTACTCGGTCTAAATCCCACGCATTTCCAATTCCGATATAATTATGAAGTTCAAGTGGTTGATATTGTGTTAAAATCCCAACCGTTTCAATACCAGAATTCGCACAGTTACTTAGCGTAAAATCAATAATGCGATATTTACCACCAAATGGAACAGCTGGCTTGGCTAAATTTTTTGTTAATGCACTTAAACGACTACCTTTTCCCCCTGCTAGTAACATTGCTACGCACTTTTGTTTTTGAGCCATCTTGTTTTTTGCTCCCCTTTCTCGTCTTCACTGGTCGTAATATGGATACGCCAAATGGTGGAATTGTAATCTCTACATGTGCTGCTTGATTATGGTACGGTTCTAGAATCATCTTAAGACGTTTCTTATTCACTTGCCCCGAACCGCCATATTGCTCAGCATCACTGTTTAAAATCTCGTTATAATACTCGAAATCTGGTACACCTACTTTATAGTTTTCATATGTAGCTTTCGTAAAATTACATACGACAACTAACGCATCTTCTTGTTTATCCCCTTGGCGGATAAACGAGAAAATACTTTGCTCATTATTATTAGCATCAATCCACTGAAAGCCTTCAGGTGAATGGTCAAGCTGCCAAAGTGGTTTTGAGCGCTTATACAATGCTATGAGCTCTTTAAAGTAATCATGCATATAACGATGCATTTCAAAATCATGTAAATTCCAATCTAAATCTTCAAGGTCTTTCCACTCATCAAACTGTCCGAATTCTCCTCCCATGAAAAGTAACTTCTTTCCTGGGTGAGTAAAGAAATATCCATATAATAAACGAAGCTGAGCAAACTTATCCCAGTAATCACCTGGCATTTTATTTAATAACGACTTTTTCCCATGAACGACTTCATCATGAGAAAGTGGTAATATGAAGTTTTCAGAGTACGCATATAGTAAAGAAAACGTCATTTTCTCATGAATGTGTTTCCTATATTCAGGCGCACACTCCATATATTTCAGTACATCATTCATCCAGCCCATGTTCCATTTGTAATTGAATCCAAGCCCACCTTCATACGTTGGAGTTGTTACAAGTGGCCAAGCTGTTGAATCTTCTGCCGTCATAAGAAAATCTTCATCCTCTGCAAACACTGCTTCATTTAACTCTCTTAAAAATGAAACAGCATGCTCATTACTTTGCTCTTGTCCTTCTTTATTCCAGTACAACATGTTCGCAACTGCATCTACTCTGAAACCATCAATATGGAAATATCTCATCCAAAATAACGCATTTGAAATTAAGAAATTACGTACCTCTCTCTTCCCTAAATCAAAATTGACAGTTCCCCATACTGGATTTTCTTGTACATCTTTATCTTTATATTCATAGGTCGGTGTGCCATCAAACAAATATAAACCGTGAGCATCTTTACAAAAGTGCCCCGGCACCCAATCTAAAATGACACCGATTCCATATTTATGACATTCGTCGACAAAATACATTAAATCATGCGGCGTACCAAATCTACTCGTCGCTGCATAATATCCCGTTCCTTGATATCCCCAAGAACGATCATATGGATGCTCAACAAGCGGCATAATTTCAATATGTGTAAATTGATGTTCCACCACATACGGGATGAGCTCTTCTACCATTTCCCTGTAAGAATACAGCGTTCCATCTTCTTTCTTTTTCCAAGAACCAAAATGTAATTCATAAACTGTCATCGCTTCTTTATAAATCGTTTTTTTCTTTTTCTTACGAGTCCAGTTTTTATCATTCCATTCATATCCCTTTATATCAAAAACTACAGATGCCGTATTCGGTCTTACTTCTGCATATACAGCATACGGATCTGCCTTTAAAATGACGTCACCAGCCAACGTTTCAATCGCATATTTATATATTTCTCCTTCTTTAATATGCGGTATAAACAAGGACCAAATGCCTTCTTCTGTCACTTGTAGCATCTTATGTTGCTCATAATCCCACTCATTAAAATCTCCAACAACACTCATTGCTTTCGCATGAGGAGCCCACACTGTAAATCGTACCCCTTGAATCTCATCTTCCGTCACAACATGTGCGCCAAAGATGTTATAACTTTCATAGTACTTTTCTGTATGAAACTCATCTCGTTTCACTTCTTCACAATTTATTACACTCAATATGCTCACCTCACTTAGATGACAGAATTTTTTATACTTTAACTATTTCTGCGAAAAACTGCAATATCCTTGTTAATTTATAAAAAATATTCGTTTTTTTCTTAAAAATGTTAGTTTTTCTTCACATTTCCGTGTAAAATATCGAATTTTGACGAATATTCATTGAAAACGCTTTATTATTCTTCTATATTTTTACCTATTATTTTTTCTCAACCTTTATTTTATTAGATTTATCCTATTTTTCATGCTATTTTTCATTCAAAATCAAAACAAAATAATCTGTCATAAAAAAATGTTTCTCAACATTTTTTGTCACAATTTTATTGAAATGCAAAATTCATAAGCATATACTCGCTCTCAATAAAGAACTTAGATCTTCCGTAACTATAATTCATAGTGGACTACTATGTTTACTTATTTATCCTTGTTGCGAACGGTCACTATGAAAATTTAACTAGGAGGGCTTTCTTATGTCATTAAAACAAAAAGTAGGAATGGGAGTTGTCACCGCTTCACTTGGTTTATCCCTTACATTCGGAGGTGTATTCGCCTATTTCAGTGATTCAGAAACATCGAGTAACTCATTTCAAGCCGCCTAACAACGAAGCCTTGGTACTGAAAAAGACGGTAAGCTGCTTGGCCAATATTATTATGCAAGACCTGACGAAAACCTTGCCGGCGATGTAAATGGTGATAAAGTAATCGATATTAAAGATGCTAAAATTATCGCTAGCAACTACATTAAAAAAGGACTAACTGTAAAAGACGGAGATCTTAATAAAGATGGAATTGTCGACGGAAAAGA
The DNA here is from genome assembly GCF_002558005.1 of Bacillus sp. AFS012607. Taxonomy (NCBI): domain Bacteria; kingdom Bacillati; phylum Bacillota; class Bacilli; order Caryophanales; family Bacillaceae; genus Bacillus; species Bacillus sp. AFS012607. The sequence goes on along the minus strand of NZ_NTVM01000028.1, from coordinate 4,450 downwards.
TATTCGCTTCGTTGAAAAGAACTTCTTGAAAAAAGGTCCAGATGCATCTAAATCACAAACACCTGTAGAAAAATCAAAAAGCGGTACACTGACAGATATTTTAAAGAAGTTAGGATTAACACCTAAAAAATAATCATAAAGAGCACTCTATATAAAATAGAGTGCTCTTTTCTATAAATGACCCTTATCCAGCAAAAGGGGTATATTGGGGATATACAAGGGAAACCGGAAAAGGAATTTATATTGAATTATATATAAATCCAGAAGTAAGAAGCAGGTCCCCACTTCCGGATTATTTAGCAATTAATTATAGTACTGGTGCCATAGTTTCTTTTAATACTTTTACAGAATGAGCGAATTTCGCTTTTTCTTCTTCATTTAGCTCAAGTTCTACGATTTCACGTACACCTTCGCGGTTAATAACAGCTGGAACACCTACGTAAGCATCTTTCTCACCGTATTGACCTTCAAGGTATGCAGATACAGTTAATACGCTGTTCTCGTTGTTTAAGATCGCTTTAGTTACACGAAGTAGTGACATACCGATTCCGTAGTAAGTTGCACCTTTACGTTCGATGATATGGTAAGCTGCATCACGTACATTTTCGAAGATTTTATCTAAGTCTTCTTGTTTGTACTGTTCGTTGTTAGCTAAGATTGTTTCTAGTTTTTGTACACCGATAGTAGCGTGGCTCCATACTGGAAGTTCAGTGTCACCGTGCTCACCAACGATGTAAGCATGAACGTTACGTGGATCTACATCTAAGTAGTCACCTAACATGTAACGGAAACGAGCAGAGTCTAAAGTAGTACCAGAACCGATTACGCGCTCTTTCGGTAAACCAGATTCTTTCCAAGTTACGTAAGTTAAAATATCAACCGGGTTAGTTGCGATTAAGAAGATTCCATCGAATCCGCTATCCATAATGCCGCGAACGATTTGTTTAAAGATCTTTGTATTTTTCTCAACTAAGTCTAAACGAGTTTCACCTGGCTTTTGTGGTAACCCAGCAGTGATAACAACTAGATCTGCATCTTTACAATCTGCATAGCTACCGCTCCAAACTTTTGTTGGTGATGGAGAGAATGGTACCGCATGGCTTAAGTCCATTGCTTCCCCTTCTGCTTTTGCTTCATTAACATCTACTAATACGAATTCTTCAGCTACACCTTGGTTGATCATTGAGTAAGCGTAACTACAACCTACAGCTCCTGTTCCTACTAATACTACACGATTGATACCTTTTTTCATGGTAATTTCCCCTCTCTATTGTTCACATATATTTTTTTATGATTGTTTAAGTAATTAATTAAAATACTAATTTAATGTTGTTTAACTTCTTTACATTCATATTGTAGCACGTATTATTGTGAATTACTTCACAATTTATGACCTATTTGTGAACTTTTTCACATAGAGTGTAAAGTTGTTAGATCAGGTGTGGAATCCATACCAAATTAGGTGTTTTCTTTAGATTGTGAATAAAAATGTATGATTCAATTACTCACTGTAACTAAATTCACTTTCTATAATAAAAATCCTAACATTCACAAAAAATGTAATCACATTATAAGATTAAACTGACTGATCACATCATTCCCTTACAAGATGGACGTCAATTAGCTTATATAGAATACGGTTAAATAAATGAATTAGCCTATACTTTATCACCTCCCTTTTAATCATTACTATATATTAAAAAATATCCGTTAAAATTATGCATTCTTTTCTAATAATAAACCATTCAATATAAGTGATAGGCTATGCAAAGCTTTAGACAACCGTGCCTCTGCATCTTCAGAATTCGCAATCCAACAAGCAAGGTCCACTAGTCCGCCATTTATATATCTTGCTAAAGCTTCACAATCCGTCTTTTCAATAATACAGTCCTTCATTAATTGCTGAAGCATCTCGGCCATCGTCACTAAACATTGTGACTGTGATGATTGATAATAACTAGTTCCTAATACTGCTGGTGCATCTCGAAGTACGATTCGCTGAATTTCTGGATTAAGTGCCATCGTTAAATATGCACGACAACGCCCAACAAACCCTTCCCATTTTCCTTCCGCTTCATCTGATACTTTCCCTAATTTATTATCCATTTCCATATCAATTTCTTTTACAACTGCTTCTAACAATCCTTTTTTATCACCAAAATGATGATAAATTGCACCACGTGTTAAACCGACAGATGCTGTAAAATCATCCATAGATGTATTTACATATCCAACTGTACCAAAAGCCTCTCTTGCTGCCCACAGCAATTTAGCACGTGTTTCAGTAATCATTTCTGCTCTCGTTTTTTTAATCATCTTTTCCTCCTACTTCTATTCATTCTCTTTATTCAAAATGAATTGCACTATAGTATCGTTCTCTATATAAAAGAATAACTCCTTTAAACATCGGCTCTATCCAGAGATAAAACATTTCAATTGACATACGCTCCGTATGTTAATATGATATTGGCATACGGTGCGTATGTCAATTATTTCTAGCTTACAAGATAATATAACTTCTTACCTATACCCTACATTGACTCACTGTCCCTTTTTATAGAAGGTATTAATGAAACAGAGGAGGAGTTAAAAGAATGAAGAATGTATATGTACACGTCAAATATTGTGGTGATTATCATGTTTAATTCCTACCGTGAGATTTTCAGTGCTCCTGGTACAAAAGGATTCTCATTAGCAGGATTTATAGCTCGTATGCCCATATCAATGATGGGTATTGGTATTGTTACCATGTTATCTCAAGTAAGTGGTGACTATTGGCTTGCTGGAGCTGTTGCAGCTACCTTTACATTATCATCAGCTTTACTAGCTCCTCATATTTCTCGGATGGCTGATCAATTAGGGCAATCTCGCATACTTCTTCCGACTACAGGTATTAGCGTTTTCTTTACAATCCTCTTACTTCTATGTACGAAATATGAAGCTCCTTATTGGACGCTATTTCTATCCGCTTTATGTGCAGGTTGTATGCCAAATATGTCAGCTATGGTACGTGCACGTTGGACTAAACTATACCGCGGATCCCATAAATTGCATACAGCATTTTCCTTCGAATCGGTCGTCGACGAAATTTGCTTCATAATTGGTCCTGTATTATCTGTCAGTTTAAGTGTTATGTTCTTCCCAGAAGCAGCGCCACTTTTATCATCTGTTTTTCTTACAATCGGGGTATGCCTATTTACTATGCAAAAAAGCACAGAACCGCCTGTACACCCTCGCGACATTACAAACAACGGAACAGTATTTAAAATTGGTTCTTTGCGAGTACTAGTATTCACACTCATTGCTATAGGTACTATCTTCGGCACAATAGATGTCGTTAGTGTAGCTTTTGCTGAGCAGCAAGGAAACACAGTAGCTGCTAGCTTTGTACTTTCTGTCTATGCAATCGGTTCATGCCTGGCAGGCCTTATTTTCGGTACTCTTAAACTCAATACCCCACCCTATAATCAGTTTTTAATAGCGGTCACACTTTCCATGATAACAATGCTGCCACTAGTTTTTGTAAACAGTATTACTTGGCTAGTAGTTATTGTTTTCTTTGCAGGGCTATCTGTCGCTCCTACTATGATTATTACTATGGGGCTTGTGGAAAAAATCGTACCTGAATCAAAGATAACCGAAGGAATGACTTGGGCAATTACAGGACTTGGAATTGGAGTCTCCCTAGGATCAGCGATAGCTGGTTTAGTTATTGATAACTTTGGAGCCCATGTAGGATTTAATGTGGCTATTATAGCAGGAGGCCTTGCCTTAACTATTGCACTTTTAGGCTACAAAACTCTTCACTCCGCATATAGTCATGTTGTTATTAAACAAGATGAACATTCAATAGAAAGTTAAAACATATTCAAAAAATAGGATTACCTTTTCTTATGTATGAGAAAAGGTAATCCTATTTTAAACTTATTATTTATAATTTGTCATAGCTTCTTCTATATCTATACACAACAAAAAAGAGATAGCAGATTATGCTATCTCTTTTAGTATGACCCGTACGGGATTCGAACCCGTGTTACCGCCGTGAAAGGGCGGTGTCTTAACCACTTGACCAACGGGCCAGTTCTGGCAGAGAAGAAGGGATTCGAACCCTCGCACCGCGTTCGCGATCTACTCCCTTAGCAGGGGAGCCCCTTGAGCCACTTGGGTACTTCTCTATAAATATGGCTCCGCAGGTAGGACTCGAACCTACGACCGATCGGTTAACAGCCGATAGCTCTACCACTGAGCTACTGCGGAACAATTATGGTGGGCCTAAATGGACTCGAACCATCGACCTCACGCTTATCAGGCGTGCGCTCTAACCAGCTGAGCTATAGGCCCATAATTGAAAAGCGGGTGAAGAGAATCGAACTCTCGACCAGAGCTTGGAAGGCTCTTGTTTTACCACTAAACTACACCCGCACAAAATTGAAAATGGTGAGCCATGAAG
>NZ_NTVM01000027.1:0-3018 GCF_002558005.1 Bacillus sp. AFS012607 | reverse complement strand
GTATGTTCTTTGAAAACTAGATAACAGTGTAGCTCATATTTTTTAATTTTTAGTTTGGTTAAGTTAGAAAGGGCGCACGGTGGATGCCTTGACACTAGGAGTCGATGAAGGACGGGACTAACGCCGATATGCTTCGGGGAGCTGTAAGTAAGCTTTGATCCGAAGATTTCCGAATGGGGAAACCCACTATACGTAATGGTATGGTATCCTTACCTGAATACATAGGGTATGGAAGACAGACCCAGGGAACTGAAACATCTAAGTACCTGGAGGAAGAGAAAGCAAATGCGATTTCCTGAGTAGCGGCGAGCGAAACGGAACATAGCCCAAACCAAGAGGCTTGCCTCTTGGGGTTGTAGGACATTCTATACGGAGTTACAAAGGAACGAGGTAGACGAAGCGACCTGGAAAGGTCCGTCGTAGAGGGTAACAACCCCGTAGTCGAAACTTCGTTCTCTCTTGAATGTATCCTGAGTACGGCGGAACACGTGAAATTCCGTCGGAATCTGGGAGGACCATCTCCCAAGGCTAAATACTCCCTAGTGATCGATAGTGAACCAGTACCGTGAGGGAAAGGTGAAAAGCACCCCGGAAGGGGAGTGAAAGAGATCCTGAAACCGTGTGCCTACAAATAGTCAGAGCCCGTTAATGGGTGATGGCGTGCCTTTTGTAGAATGAACCGGCGAGTTACGATCCCGTGCAAGGTTAAGCTGAAGAGGCGGAGCCGCAGCGAAAGCGAGTCTGAATAGGGCGTTTAGTACGTGGTCGTAGACCCGAAACCAGGTGATCTACCCATGTCCAGGGTGAAGTTCAGGTAACACTGAATGGAGGCCCGAACCCACGCACGTTGAAAAGTGCGGGGATGAGGTGTGGGTAGCGGAGAAATTCCAATCGAACCTGGAGATAGCTGGTTCTCCCCGAAATAGCTTTAGGGCTAGCCTTAAGTGTAAGAGTCTTGGAGGTAGAGCACTGATTGAACTAGGGGTCCTCATCGGATTACCGAATTCAGTCAAACTCCGAATGCCAATGACTTATCCTTAGGAGTCAGACTGCGAGTGATAAGATCCGTAGTCAAGAGGGAAACAGCCCAGATCGCCAGCTAAGGTCCCAAAGTGTGTATTAAGTGGAAAAGGATGTGGAGTTGCTTAGACAACTAGGATGTTGGCTTAGAAGCAGCCACCATTTAAAGAGTGCGTAATAGCTCACTAGTCGAGTGACTCTGCGCCGAAAATGTACCGGGGCTAAATACACCACCGAAGCTGCGAATTGATACCAATGGTATCAGTGGTAGGGGAGCGTTCTAAGTGCAGTGAAGTCAGACCGGAAGGACTGGTGGAGCGCTTAGAAGTGAGAATGCCGGTATGAGTAGCGAAAGACGGGTGAGAATCCCGTCCACCGAATGCCTAAGGTTTCCTGAGGAAGGCTCGTCCGCTCAGGGTTAGTCAGGACCTAAGCCGAGGCCGACAGGCGTAGGCGATGGACAACAGGTTGATATTCCTGTACCACCTCTTTATCGTTTGAGCAATGGAGGGACGCAGAAGGATAGAAGAAGCGTGCGATTGGTTGTGCACGTCCAAGCAGTTAGGCTGATAAGTAGGCAAATCCGCTTATCGTGAAGGCTGAGCTGTGATGGGGAAGCTCCTTATGGAGCGAAGTCTTTGATTCCCCGCTGCCAAGAAAAGCTTCTAGCGAGATAAAAGGTGCCTGTACCGCAAACCGACACAGGTAGGCGAGGAGAGAATCCTAAGGTGTGCGAGAGAACTCTGGTTAAGGAACTCGGCAAAATGACCCCGTAACTTCGGGAGAAGGGGTGCTTTCTTAACGGAAAGCCGCAGTGAATAGGCCCAAGCGACTGTTTAGCAAAAACACAGCTCTCTGCGAAGCCGTAAGGCGAAGTATAGGGGGTGACACCTGCCCGGTGCTGGAAGGTTAAGGAGAGGGGTTAGCGTAAGCGAAGCTCTGAACTGAAGCCCCAGTAAACGGCGGCCGTAACTATAACGGTCCTAAGGTAGCGAAATTCCTTGTCGGGTAAGTTCCGACCCGCACGAAAGGTGTAACGATTTGGGCACTGTCTCAACCAGAGACTCGGTGAAATTATAGTACCTGTGAAGATGCAGGTTACCCGCGACAGGACGGAAAGACCCCGTGGAGCTTTACTGTAGCCTGATATTGAATTTTGGTACAGTTTGTACAGGATAGGCGGGAGCCATTGAAACCGGAGCGCTAGCTTCGGTGGAGGCGCTGGTGGGATACCGCCCTGACTGTATTGAAATTCTAACCTACGGGTCTTATCGACCCGGGAGACAGTGTCAGGTGGGCAGTTTGACTGGGGCGGTCGCCTCCTAAAGTGTAACGGAGGCGCCCAAAGGTTCCCTCAGAATGGTTGGAAATCATTCGTAGAGTGCAAAGGCATAAGGGAGCTTGACTGCGAGACCTACAAGTCGAGCAGGGACGAAAGTCGGGCTTAGTGATCCGGTGGTTCCGCATGGAAGGGCCATCGCTCAACGGATAAAAGCTACCCCGGGGATAACAGGCTTATCTCCCCCAAGAGTCCACATCGACGGGGAGGTTTGGCACCTCGATGTCGGCTCATCGCATCCTGGGGCTGTAGTCGGTCCCAAGGGTTGGGCTGTTCGCCCATTAAAGCGGTACGCGAGCTGGGTTCAGAACGTCGTGAGACAGTTCGGTCCCTATCCGTCGTGGGCGTAGGAAATTTGAGAGGAGCTGTCCTTAGTACGAGAGGACCGGGATGGACGCACCGCTGGTGTACCAGTTGTTCTGCCAAGGGCATAGCTGGGTAGCTATGTGCGGAAGGGATAAGTGCTGAAAGCATCTAAGCATGAAGCCCCCCTCAAGATGAGATTTCCCATAGCGTAAGCTAGTAAGATCCCTGAAAGATGATCAGGTTGATAGGTTCGAGGTGGAAGCATGGTGACATGTGGAGCTGACGAATACTAATAGATCGAGGACTTAACCATATAATATGCAGCAATGTTATCTAGTTTTGAAGGAATATGC
>NZ_NTVM01000026.1:0-15395 GCF_002558005.1 Bacillus sp. AFS012607 | reverse complement strand
TTCCTTTAAAGTATCGCATGCATCATTCTCCTCAACACATTTTCCCTACAGTTTAGCTTCATTTAAAAAACTTTGCAACAGAACCGATTTGTCTATCAATAGAACAAAGTTGATATTTTCAAAAATTCTAATTAGTTTTATTGTTAATATAGGTGCAAAGATAATGGCATATAAAAAGAAGGTGACAGATTCCTTATGGAATCCAGCCTTATGCTGATAATCCGAATAAACGACTGATTAACTGCATCTGTCTTGGAATAGATTTCACTCCTTGAGAAGTTTGGGGTATATACATTACTTCTACTCCAATTATCACTTTTCTAGCTGTTTGTAATGATTTCAATCTAAGCATATTTAAATTAATTTTCAAACGCTTTAAAATTTTTGCGCCAGAACTCCATCCTATCCCAAAAAAGGAGCCAATAGATTATGTCTTTTGAAAAAAATGAAAGACATAGGTAAAGAAGAAAAAGCATGGAAAATGGAATAAACAAAAGTAGTTGATGAATGGAAAAAGAAGGTAGAAGAATTAGATGTGAAAGATGATATCAAAGACCTCTTTTCATATGAAAAAGATGCAGGTAGGACAAAAGAAAAAAGAAACATTAGATGTTTTATTAGATAGGGTTACTACTATTTTGGGGCGAGAGGTTCTCATTATAAAAGAAGGATAAGTTTGCAGTCAATACTATACAAGGAGTGGATTATGATGCCACTAACAGAAAAGGAATTAAAAAAACAAGTCAAAAAAGGACCAGAAGAAAAAAAAGAGTTTGAAAAGAAATTCGAATCAAAAGAGGCAGCTCAAAAAGCAGAATTAAAAGATACAGGTTTAAAAGAGAAGTTGAAAAACGGAATAAAAGATAAAAAATGGAGTACTGAGGATACCAAAAAAATAGATACATTCCTGGAGCAAGTGCCTGTAATTAAAGAAGATTTGCATATCACTGTTAGAATGACAGATTCTTATAAAAAAGAAGATACAAACAAGAAAGAAACGAAAGATAATAACAAGGTTACTACGATAAGTAATGAATTTTATACAACAGAAAACTTGAGTAGTAATTTAGAAAATTTAAGAGCGAATGAGGAACTAATCCAAATTCAGATCCCCGCTGGAGAACGCGTTGGCTATTTCAGCGGAGAAAAGGCAGAAGATACACACATTTTATTACGAAAAAATGCCGTGTATCAAATTGATGAAGTGGATGGGAAAACTAAAACAGTTATAAAAGGGAAGATGCGTGTAATTTGGAAAGCGAAATTAATAAAAAGCAAATCAGAAAACACACCAGAAGACAAACTAAAGGACCCGAACTCAACGTTTAATGCGAAAGAATATGGGGATAAGTGGATTAAGAAATTAACGAAAAGCGAATTAGCCGCTATGAAAAAGTACACAGGAGATGACTACGATGCTCTAAACACGTATTTACGCACGGGGGAAATCCTACCTAATTATTCAAAAGGGGATTTGAAGCAAACGATAGCGTTCATGGATAAAGCAATCAAGAGAGCTTCTCTTCCAGAAGAAATCACAGTGTATAGACGCAGTACGGAGCAGGAGTTTCAAAGGGATAAAAATTTCTTGAAACACATGTTCGATCTTGATTTTGATTCATTAGGTTCATTAGATTCATTAGATACCTATATTCAAAAAGCAATCAATCTTGTGAAGGCTAATATTGGTAAGGAAAATATAGATAAAGCATATAGAAGTACATCTTTAAAGAGCGAGGGTTCAGGAGATCCATTCTTCCTAAAGAGGCCCATTAGAGTAGAGATAACGATTCCAAAAGGTACTCATGCACCTTACTTAGAGAGTATTTCTAGTTTTCCAGAAGAAAAGGAAATATTGTTGCCGCATGGATCGAAATTTATAATAACGGGAGCATCTACCGTTCAAGAAACGTTAAAAAATCAAACAATGAATATATTGGTGATTCGGGCTACGGTGGTAAAGTAACCCCAAGGGTTCCATTACAAAAATGAGTAGCTATATACAATACCTGTGGTCTCGTTGCATTCCTATTATCTAAACCGTCACGAAAATATGTATATTTTGTATAGTGCATGGTGCGAAACAAAATAAGCAAGATACTTTTGCCTGGTGTGGAGTAAAATGTTTCACATCGCTAGCAGGCTTCCAGCCTAATAGGTACGAAACATGACGAAGAACGTTCAATGAGGCAAAAATATCGAAAATTACCCCCAGGTTTACTACTATTTTGGGTCGAGGAGTTCTCATTATAAAGGAAAGCTAAATTTGTACTAAATTCGATACAAGGAGTAGATCATGATGCCACTAAAGGAAAAGGACATACAAAAACAAGTCAAAAAAGGGCCTGAAGAAAAAAAAGAGTTTGAAAAAAAATTCGAGTCAAAAGAAGCGGTCAAAAAAGCAGAATTAACAGATACAGGTTTAAAAGAGAAGTTAAAAAGTGGAATAAAAGATGAAAAATGGAGTTCTGAGGATATCAAAAAAGTAGATACATTCCTGGAGCAAGCTCCTGTATTAAAAGAAGATTTGCATATTACTGTTAGAATGACAGATTCTTATAAAAAAGAAGATACAAACAAGAAAGAAACAAAAGATAATAACGAGGTTACTACGATAAGTAATGAATTTTATACAACAGAAAACTTGAGTAGTAATTTAGAAAATTTAAGAGCGAATGAGGAACTAATTCAAATTCAGATCCCCGCTGGAGAACGCGTTGGCTATTTCAAAGGAGAAACGGAAGAAGATACACACGTTTTATTACGAAAAAATGCCGCGTATCAAATTGATGAAGTGGATGGAAAGACGCAAACAGTCATAAAAGGGAAGATGCGTGTAGTTTGGAAAGCAAAATTAATAAAAAGCAAATCAGAAAACACACCAAAAGACACAGCAAGGGACCCGAACTCAACGTTTAATGCGGAAGAATATGGGGAGAAGTGGATAAAAAAATTGACTACAAAAGAAAAAGAGGCTATGGAAAAGTACACAGAAACCAATTCAGGTATGTTCGGCAAAAAAAATCTCTACACGGCTATCAATACGTATTTACGCACGGGAGAAATCCTAAAAGGTTATTCAGAACACCAGTTGAAGGAACAGATAACATTCATGGATAAAGCAATCCATAGAGCCTCTCTTCCAGAGGATATCAAAGTATATAGACTCAGTGAGGCGGTGGAGTTTCCAAATCCTACAGTTGGTGAGATAAATATCGATAAAGCATATAGAAGTACCTCTTTAAATCGAGATGTATCAGGCAATTCTCTTTTCCAGAAGAGACCCATTAGAGTAGAGATAACGATTGCAAAAGGTACTCATGCACCTTATTTAGATAGTATTACTCAGGTGCAAGGAGAAAAAGAAATATTGTTGCCGCGTGGAGCAAAATTAAAAATAGCGGGAACATCTACCGTTCAAGAAACCAGAATGATTCTAAATAGTGAGACAGGAAAAAGAGAGCCTAAACTCATAAATATATTGGTGATTCAGGCTACAGTGGTAAACTAACCCTAAGGGGTCCATTATAAAAATTAGTAAATATATAATATCTGTGGTTTCGTTGCGTTCCTAGTATCTAAACCGTCACAAAAATACGTATATTTTGTATGGTACATGGTGCGAAACAAAATAAGCAAGATACTTTTGAATGGTGTGGAGTAAAATCTTGTACATCGCTAGCAGACTTCCAATCTACTAGGTCTTAAACATGAAGAAGAACGCTCAACGAGCGCCACTGCTCTCAAAAGTATAATCTAAAACGAGCTTGAGTCATCCCATGATGATGTACGTGGGCTCTTATGACAAGAGAAATGTAAACGTAACATAAATACAATACGAGGAGGTTGCATAATGGCAACAACCAATTCTGTTTCACAAAATTCTTTCGATTTAGCGCCCCTAGGGTTATATGGGGTTTTTTATAAAAACGCTCTTTTTCAGGACATGATACTAGGGGTTCAAGGAGAAAATGATGGAGGGATTTTTCATTTTATGAGCCCTCAAAAGTATCAATCCGATTTGCATCGCACTTCTTTTGAATCAGCTAGATGGGTTGGAAGACTGAAAATCTCTGAAGCGGGTGATTATCTTTTTTCTTCATCCGATAAATGGCGTTCTTGTATGAAAATTTGGAAGCAAGTTACATTTCAAGTTTCACCAGATGTACTGAAACAAATGACATGCACAGAAGATAAGGACAACAAAATATATAAGATTCCGGAAAAAACAGATCCTAATGCGAAGAATGCCTTTCGTGTAACATGTAAGCAAGGCGTGTATCAGGTGTTAAAAGAAGACAATGAGGATGACAACTGGAATGTGGAGATACGTGTACCTAAGGCATCCAATGGGAAAACGTATAGCGGAACAATTTCATACCTGATGCAACAAGGAGATCTGACTGGTCATCTAGAGAAAGGAATCTATAAAATCCGAGTTGAATATATGCCACTTATACCAATAGTAGCGAATGAAAACATCTTTACATTATATTGGCAAACTCCTACAATTCTAAAGAAATCAGGAGGAGATCCTGCTAAGAATACGGTAATCCCTACGAAAAATTTAAGAGGACCCGATCTTTCAGATTCAGATTATTTACCTACACATATTACCGATAATTTATTTAATAGTAAGCAATATATAATTCTTGATTCAGAGGAAATACAGTCTTTGGTATCTAGTAATCAGCATCCTGAAACACCAACCAATGTCTCATATAACCGTATATCAGCAGATACCAAGCTGACAGATGAACCTAACACAGATGAGTCCAAAGGAGCAGGTGAGGCCATCAACATAACATTAGATCAACTGAAAGCTATGACGCTTATACAAAATCGTATTAAGCAGATCGGGAACGATCAAAATGTGATGGAAGAGCAAATGAAGCGTTGGGCGAAAGCGCGCAAGGACCAAGACACAGCTTTCAATGTGGAAACGATGATACAATTAGTATGGAAAGATGAAGCACCTAAGTTCATTCAGCAGTTAAAGGATTCTCTTTCGATACTACAAAAGCAAACATCCAAAAATCTAATTTCCACTCTTCGAGACCTCATTAAGGACGTAAACCCGCAAACAAATGATTTCAAGCTCGAGTTACTGGAAAAATTCATTTCGGAGTTAGATACTTTTTCTAAAGAAGAAAGTACTTTGATGAAAAAATCATTGAAATTATCTAGTACGGTGTCTACCCTTAAGACAACATTAGGAAATATGAAGGAGTTGCATCCAAGTCAAAAGCAAACGTCGGTGGCAGCTAAAGCTGCCTGGAACAAGGAATATGTAAATAATGAGGATCCTAAGAAAAATTTAGACCCGGATTATGATGTGACAAATCCACATGCATATCATGCCGATGCGAATAACGATGGGATAACTAATTATAATTCTATGCATGGTTTTACGGTTACACCCGATGGACAAATACAGCCTTATGGAATGAGGAAGGATTTGCCAACCTATTATTGTAATTATCGTCTGAAAAGCACAACAGGAGATCCGTTTACAGACACGAATAAATTAATCAGTGAACGATTGTCTAATATATCAAAGCTGGCACGCAATCCTTTAGTAGCAGCTTATCCACATATAAATGTAAACATGGTTGGTTTTCAGTTAATCCCAGAAATCACTAAGACTGAAGGAGTCGCAAAAACCTATGAATTTTCTGTAAGTAATTCTCGAACAGATTCGCAGACAACTAGTACTGGGCAAACACATGGAACGGAAGAGGCGATACACGGAGAGATATCAATATCAGAAACACCCTCAATTGGAGGGGGAGGCTCGAAGAGTTGGTCGAACAGCTTATCAAATGAGATGTCCACTTCAAACACTATAGAAGTAAACACCACCAATGGCCAAAATGAGTCTACGTCTTTTCAAAAGAGCTTTAACACAGCAAATTACGCGATATTTAATGGCTTGATAACATATCGAAATTCAGGAACTGCTGGTGTCAGTAAGTTATTACCAACCTTCAATTTAAATTACCATGATGGAAATAAAATGGAACCTCTTGTTACTGTGAAGCCAGCAAAAGATGGAGGGGCAGAAGTCGGCTTACTTCAGCCAGATGCCTCGTATCCTTCTGATGAACAGAAAGGCCCTTTAGTTATTAAATCAACTGATGCTTTTAATGCAAATCAAATTCAGGTGTCTCAAACACAATTTCATGCCATATTGTCAGGGCGCCCAATGAGTTTAAGCTTGTTACAATATGATGGTTATATACCAGATGGGGAGCCAACCTTCAAAACCCAATGGGTACAGAATTTAGATAAAATACAAGAGCATACAGCCCATTTGACCCTGATTACACCGGAGGGTGACATGTATGATAGACGAATTGCAGCACCAAGAGAGAACGATTTAGGATACAAAGGCATCAATCCAGACAAACAACTAGGCAAGCATCCCTTCTCTTATGTTGATATCGATAAAGCCCATCGCTTGACAATTGGAGAGGCCATAACACTTGCATTCAGTGATGATCCATCACAAAAATTTGTGAAAAAAAACAAGAATGGAATTAAGTATGATCTGCAGTCAAAGAATGTGAAAATTACGATGTCTAGGCAGACCAAAGAGGCTCTAAAGAAACAACTGGATTTTGCAAAGACGGAGATAGAAGAAACACGATTTCATTTGAAAAAGTTAGATTGGGAGGAAACAGAACAAAACAAAAAGATAGAGAACGAATTTAAGACGTTACAAATGAAAGACGAAGATAGAAAAGAATGGTTATACAATTTCTATCAGAACAAACCGATACAAAAAAACTGGAAACCCTTGAACAAAACAAACAATTTATAGAGGATCAAATCGATCATATCAAACCAAAAAGTTTGCAACTTCCCGTAGCGGATGTCGAGCAGCTTCAAACACAACTTGACAAGATAAAAGACGAGATTGACAAACTAGGGGAAGAACAGGAGGGGTATAAAGAGAAGATGGACAATCTTCTGAGGCAGGCAGGAAAAATGTTGAAGCAAAAACAAATTGATGATTGGACAAAAAAGATAACAAAAAAGATAGCAAACATGGATCTTGTACAAGAGTGGATTCAGAAGCAACGGATAACAGGAGAGTTCTATTTGGACGAAATGAAGAAGACGCTCAAAAAAAAGAATTTTTATGATTATGAACTTCTACAAGGAATGCGCTTGATTATACAAATCCCACCTTTGGTAACTGCAACATTCAAAAATGCTACAACAAAAGATAAGAACACGTATCAAGAACTGTACTTGAAAAATCATTTCCTACAAGAAAAGCTAAAGTATCGCATTAAATTACGTCCGCCTTCATCGACAACAAAGTCAACAGATGCGCCGGAATTGGGTTCTTTTATCCCAGCTACAGAAAAAAACGTATTTGGATATAAAGAAGGGGTACTAGAACCGAACGCAGAGCAAAATACGAAGATTCCACATCTTTCTAATAACGATCGGATTGAAGTGTGGATTCAAAAAGATGGAGAAAAAGAGTATAACCTTCTGATTTCAAAAACGGTAGGACAAATACCAGGTTTCCGAGCCGACAAACCAAAAGTAGACACAAGAAAACTGACAAAGAACTTCACATTCCAGACATTTAAAGTGGATTGGTCCTACCCGAAAGCGTGTAATGGCGTAGTACTCTCTATTCCTTCCCCTGAGATATTAAAAGAGTTTCTATCCTTTATATTAGAGGTAACGGACCTTACTACCAACAAAACGGCTAGTTATGGACCTGTACTGGCATCAGAAATAAGAAAAAACATTGTACCCGAAAAGAACGCGGCAAAACAAAGCTGTACCTTTGATTTTTCTCTTTTTAAGGACTTTGATATGAAAAAAAATTACTGGGGATATACGTTCACACTGAAAGGAAAATTAGATGAAGCGGTACCGAGCGGTTGGGAAAAGCAACAACCTGGTTCTTGTCATAAAGATGAGAAGGACAAGATGAAAAACTGCGCTACATTAGTACCTACATTTAAAGAACCAAGGACAATTGAGCTATGTAAACAAATTTTCCCTGGAAAAATGTTTAGTCTAGAACAGTATATGATTGCTTTTAAAAATAAAGGAACACTTTCTAATCCTCTCACAAATCAGAAATCAAAAGTAAATGGGGAGCATGTCACATTTAATAGCGTATATCCGGAATTCGTAATTGAAAGACAGGGAACACTTTCTAATCACCCACTTCTTCTTGCTGGTATTAAAAAAGTTACTTGCACCTTTAAGAACACGAAAAAGACAGAAGTAATCACTCCAACCGACACACAGTTTACAATGGAGAATAATGCATTACATGTTCGCTTTAATACCAAAATAGATGTAACACAAAAAGAAGAACCTGATGGATGGCAAGTTGTAAGAGAGGTTTCCAAAGGCGCTTTGTTAAACTTCTTGATTCCCTCAGCAGTCGAGAATATTAAGCATGAATACAATAAATACAGCACATATAGTGCAGAAGTAGACGGATTGATTCAGTCAGACAAACGAGATAAAACAATGAAGATTCAGATTACTGTGGATAAAGATATATTGACAGATAACAATCATGAAGATCAAATGTTTACGATTTTCGAGACAAAAATATAATATAAGGGCGCCTATCCATATATTGTTAATTCTGAAAGCATACAATTGAATCCATGGATCCCCAGAAAACAATAAGAATAGGGACACGGCTATATCATTGGGCCTATATAGCCGCTACCTGTTTTTTTATACAAAGAAAGGAGCAAACATCGTATGGCAAACATGCAAGCCCTTCCCAAAAACGGGCTATTAACTTATTATTTCGAATCCCCATATTTTCAAAATCTATTATTTTTTTCAAAAGGAACGTATACAGATACAAAGGTACAAGTAGATCCTAAATTTATTTCTCCTGATCAAAAGGTACGCGCAGTGAGGTGGTTAGGAAGAATTCAACCGGAAGCAACAGACGAATATTACTTTTCTACATCAGATGACGCATATGTGATCCTACAAATACAAGATAAAGATATCGTAATTAATCGAGATGAGTATAATGCCGTATCCTTAACAAAAGATCAACTGTATACGATGCGACTAGAATATGTATTGCCTGATCCCAAACCCGTTGAGGAGATAAATTTATCTTTGAAATGGTGGTACAGTGGGGCTACAGACGGCCAAAATATTCCAAAAAACAAGATGTATGTACCTGATTTTGAAACAGGGACAGGCATTACCGACCTTTCAGTTCATTTATTTAAGGGAGATGAAATTCATGGCGAGTAAAGTTAATTGTAATAAATTCCCTAAACATCCAAACTGTAAGAACTGTAAAAAAACACCTGGAACACCTGGAACACCTGGAACACCTGGAACACCTGGAACACCCACAACACCTAAAAAGGATCCATTCAAGGAATATGACAAGCTAAACCAAAAAATACAAAAAATATTAGAAATAGATAGCGATGGGGATGGAATCCCTGATGCCCTAGAAAAGAATGGTTATACAATTTCTGAAGTATTTGATCAGGAACACGGCTATTTTAATGTCATGCCTTGGTCCGAAACATACGATCATAATCCTGATTTTTATAATCATCACCCAAAATATATTTCGAACCCCTTTGACAAGAATACAGTAGGGGACCCTTACACAGATTTAGAAAAAGCAGGCCGAAGCATCTATATAGAGGGGAGCATTTTACCGGAAGCCTATCATCCATTAGTAGCTGCTTGTCCAAGTGTTGCAACATTTATGGAGGGGTTTATTTTAAAAGATGTGCAAGACAAAGAAAATACCAGCACAACTGGTCAATCTTATCATACAAGTTATGGATTTGAAGATACGAAAACGGTTGGAAACGGAACCGATTTAGCTAATTCAGGAAAGCTCGAGTTCGGCGGAAAAGGCGTAAAAAATGGAAAAGGAGGAGAACAGGGAGGCGAAACATCAAACGTTTCAGGTTCAGTGCACCTTTCTAGGAACTTAAAACACCATACGAATGAACAACAAGGGGTGACAACAATCTCCTCCTTGCAAGAAGCTCATCAGCAAACTACTGAATCATCAACAACCATTCATTCGGCAAGTGCTGCCATCTTACAAGGAATTGTTCGTTATCAGAATATGGGGACCGCTAAGATTAGTAATATGCGTCCGACACTGAATTTTCAAGTGGAAGAACGACCGTTGTTCACGTATAAAGTACCTGACGTAGTAGCAAAATTAAGTCCAGGAGACAGCTATCCATCTTTAGATGCAACAGGAGCAATCGTTACCCCGGGCGATTCATTTCAAGGGCATCCGTCTACCATCGATACAGGAGCAAAAAAGAAGCTGGCAGAAGGAAAACCATTGAAAGTCGTGACAACTCAAATTGACGGAACATTCAAAGCTACAGCTGGTTCGGGAAAGTATGCCCCAGGAAAAGAGGTAGAGTGGTCCCAAGTAACAGATACAATGATGAAGCGCACAGCACGTTTACTCTTAGAAACACCAAATGAAACGCTAGATAGAAGAGTCGCGGCTCCTTCCACAGATGAGGTTGTTGGAAAACCCGACAAAACGAAACCAGAATCGGGTATACCGCGAATTACAGTGGAACAAGCCATACAAATTGCATTTGGAGCCCGAAAAAATAACCGCGGTAATCTCGTGCTGACAACACAACAAGGGCTGACGTATAAAATCGATCGTTTGCGTGTAGCGTTGCATGTGAATGAAGACACAGATGCATTAATCTCGAAACAGCTACAAGCTTTTAAGGACAAAGGCGACGATACGAAAAGTGTATACGATGTGACTCTCACGAAAGAGATGGTTATTTTAATTAAACCTATTTTAGAAGTAAATGCTTTTTTAAATAATAACTATTTATATATAGAAAATTACTTTGACC
The DNA here is from genome assembly GCF_002558005.1 of Bacillus sp. AFS012607. NCBI lineage: Bacteria > Bacillati > Bacillota > Bacilli > Caryophanales > Bacillaceae > Bacillus > Bacillus sp. AFS012607. The sequence continues at coordinate 4,509 of NZ_NTVM01000026.1, read as the reverse complement.
AAAGCTTGTCGTATAGTGTATGGAAAAACACAGGAACAAGCAGCGAGCTACTGAAACAAGGAATTGTACCGTCTGCTTCCACGATAGGAACCGGCTACCTATGTGATAATCCGGCTGAAGAGTTATACATTTTGGTGTCAAAACAAGTATCCCAAGTTATTTTTAAGGGGAAAGTTTCAAGTTTACAAGGGTTTAATTGGAAAGAAGAAAAAGAAGAAAAACTACTACCAATGCAACAATGTTTTGAGAAATGTAAAGGTTTTACAAAGGAAGAATTAAAATCTTCCAAACCCCCTGTGATGTATTGGCATACGGATTATGGTGATGATACATGGTGGAGATTGGATTATAAAACCAAAAGAAATCGTAACCTCACAATTTTATACAGAAGAAAATTAGGAGATGAGACGAAGCAAACTAGAGAAGCTGGATTGGGAACTGATAGAGAGGTCCTTCTGTTTAAGAAAACAGAAGGATTAGATCTTAATGATAAACTTTCTGTCCAAATAGACGGAGGTAAAAAATATGATTTAAACTCACATTTTGATTTTAACCATTGGCTAGAAGTACCTCCCGGGAATAAAAGAATATTTGATCTAAACCTATCTATAAGATATCTAAAATATGATTATAATAAAATAGTAGAGGATAGAGTAGAAAACTTAGGACCTATCAAGGTTCCTAACAGGAAATTTTATACACAAGAACATAGACTTTCTAAAACTCAAGTGAAAATTTCAGAAAAAAAGAAGGTTCTGTTATATCAAACAAGTGATTCTGGTGAAATATGTTTGCTTAATAAACAACTGGAAAACGTCTCTTATTGCATACAAACGCCTTATCAAGAATGGATAAGGAAGGGTGAGTTGCGTCCATTCGAGATATTAAAATTCACTAAAGGAAATCCGATTATTCCAAAAAGCTATAAATTTGGTACCTTCCAACCATTAATGTCTGATGAAATAATTATTACTATTGATGATATACCAATTTTTTATGGAATCCCAGAACGAGATTTTGTGTATAAGGAAAAAATAGATACCTTGCAGAAAGTTTGTTTAGATTATTGGCATTTAAATGAAAATAATGGTCATCAGACTTATGATTATGTAAGTTTTAAACCACTAAATGGTGAACTTATTAACACTATGAGGGATTTTGAACTCATAGTTGAGCACAATAGTATTGGAAAACATTCCACACGTCCTTTAGAATTAAACGGAAAATTGATTGTTAATTTCTTTGATTACACAGGTGATACAAATCAGCATCCAAGAAAAGGACAGCAGGTGGATATTATTGCTCATGATATATTTGGAAATACACATACTGTATTTAGTGGAAAAGCGGAATTAACAGATGCTTTATGGAAAGCACAATATAAAGTAAGTGAGTGGCATAAAAAAGGTGAACAGTTTGATGCCTTATACCTTTCTCCTATACCAACTGGCCTTACAGAAGATGTAAAGTCATATGATATCCAGATTAATCAGGATATATATAAATCTGTTTCATTTGAACGTCAAGATAATGGTGGATATGTTCGAGATCAACGATTGAAATTAGATTTTTCTAATAGTAAATTCTATCAGGAGAAGCTTCCAAGATTAGGAGATTCTATTAAATTAACTATTCATACAATGGATGATAAGTGTGTTGAAATTGATTTAGGAAAAGTAGAGGAATGTACTAAGCCAGACAGTATTAATATTTTGGAAAGGGTACATGTGATTACAGAATGGACTAAAAAAGATAATCATTATACATGTGTACATTTTAAAGAAGGAAATAAAGAAGAGGAAAAGGCACAGATAGATCATAGTAAAAGCTATGTATCAAGCTATTTGTTTAAGGTGAATAATCGTTATTATGGAGAAATTTCTATAAGTAACGAAACACGAAAATTGGATTTAACGGAATGTAATAACAATATGAAGATACAAAAAGGAGACTATGTTGAAATCTATGCGTATAAAAAAGATGGAGAAGGAGTACTCATTCAAAGTCGATATGCTGGCACCACAGGTCTTCTAGGGGCGTATCCGACAACAGATAACATAAAAAAGGCGAGCTACATCACAAATTGGGCAAAAGCAAATTATAGATACACCACATTCACATTAAATATAGCTGATTCAATTGATAGTTATATAAAAAAATATGAAGGATGTATCAACAATCATATCATAAATCTAACTCCAAAGGGTTTAACGTTTGCGTTTGATACAGACAAAGAGCCGCGTCATGGAGATATCGTGCAGTTGTTCGCCTATACGTATTCAGGTGACAAGATTGAGTTATGGAAACTGCCTGCAGGAGCTACTGAACCAGTCAATGATGAGGAAGTTCGCTCTATCTATGAAGTAAAAGGATGGGAAGATACCAACCAAACGATTGTTTTCAATACGAGTGACTTACAGGATTGTATCCAAGCGTATATCCAGTCGTATACAATTGAAGTTTGGAACAAATCGCAAACAAAATGGGAAACGTTTGGTAAAGCAATTCAAATGAATGAAAAGGGCCAACTACGTTTACAAGATTGTAAAGCATCTCAGCCGATGCCTCAACCGCCTAACTTCATAAGAGTTCAAACTAACTTTTTTGATTCTGAGCGAAAACCAGTTGTCATAATGATAAGAATTGTAGGAGAGATAAAAAAACCACCAACTGAAAAAGAGATGAAGGACGCTCATACAGGCTTTGTATGGAATTTTGAAGGAGAGCAGTTGAAGTCTATTACATTCCCTCATGTAAATCTTGCGTTAGCAAATTATATTTCTTCTTATCGAGTAAATAAATGGGCAAATGTGATACCAGAAAAAAGCAAATTTACAGTAGAAACGAGTGGACTCACACTAGTATTTGAAAAACCGATTGATATCGCTAGTATGCATGAAGTCGCTGTAGGGGGAGGGAGAAAGGAAAGCCAATTAGTAAAAGACGAATTCTCTGCTGTTGTATATTGGATGAATATAGAAGGACGGCAATTAATTGAAACTCTAGTAATAGGAGATCATGTCGGCAAAACCGATGTAAAGGGAGTAGTGCCTGTACGCTCTATGTCAACAGGAGATATTGTGAAAGCACACCAGATAGATTCTTGGATATTCACATATGACCAAAAACAGGTAGAAGGATTCGCTCTACGCCAAATGCCAGAGCCTATTTTAGCACAGATTGATTATTATACAGTCGTATTGGATGAGAAAGAATTTCCAATGCCAGACTATAGCCATTATAAGGGGAAAATGAAAGAGCAAAAAACATTGGAATCAGAACCTGATGCTAAAACGAAAAAGGGGTATGTATTTAGATTTGATGCATTTCAGATTCCCTATGCGAATCATCCAAAGCCAGGAAATGAAATAACAATTAAAGCGAACTTGGTAGGCGGATCTAATTTGATTGTTATCGATAAAAAGAAAATCGAACTCGAATAGGGAACGTCATATTACGTCAGTAAAGTAGACACAGAAAAACCTGTACGTTCCTACATGGAAAGATGCTATAGTATCAAAATTAATGGTACGTAACATCTTCCTCCAGATTACGTTAAAAATCAAACTTTATCTTTGGAAACAGGGGAAGACAAGGACGGAAAAGCAAGTGGACCACAAGGCCTTCCAATTAGATTTAATACGTTTAATCTGACTGGTGGAGTGAGAAAAGAACTGCTGAGTCCGGGGGATCCTTTAGATGTAACTGCGCATTTAAAGATAACTCCTCATTGAAAATAATTAAAAATTAAAAAAATTCATCTAAAGAGTAGAGATAATATAAATTCCTTGAGAATAGACTCTTGTTTTTACAGGAGTCTATTCTTTTGCCGATGGACTATATTTTGTAAGTTTATCCTTAAATATGTAGGTTTTATCTTAGGAAGGACATAGAAAAATAAATACCGAACAAAGTTCGCACGAAATACCGTTTTTACGAACAATAAGATATATAAATAAAAATCTAATACAGTATTTAGGGATTTCGAGCTTGTTAGCATGAATCTCCGTATATTGGTATGTGTCCATATAATTCATATTTTATATAGAAATTATCAAATACTAAACTACTCATTGAAAATTTTTATAGTAAATTACATTTCAATTTATAAAAGTTTTTCTTATGTTGATCTATTTAACTCCTAATAATCATGATTAAAATGTATTTATTTTGTATGAATTTATATATGAAAATTTTTTTATTTTGCACACCTGTTAATGTGATTTTTGTACTAATTCTTATAGCTTAATACAGATTTATCGCGTGCTTATCTATAATTTTATTAGAATGACTACACCATCCTTATTTAATTTGGAGTATATTTTAGCATCCCATAATTTAATTATATAAATAAGTCTGTGTAAAAATTGAATTTAATGCGAACTTGTGTTCGTGTATCTTTTCTGTTATAGTATATATGAGGTGATTTTTATGGATTACAGCAAACAACGTCAAAAATCCGTACATCGTAAGAAATTATACGAGAATTTAAATGAAATGCCCTTTTAC
>NZ_NTVM01000025.1:0-11557 GCF_002558005.1 Bacillus sp. AFS012607 | reverse complement strand
ACCTTTTATAGTATATGTATCGAAGTTGTTCCTCCCTAATTTTTAAGACATTCCCCAGTGTCTTAAAGCAGCTTCCATCCCTAATTAAATTGACATAAATTGTCCCCTTCCCTAGACCATCCTATGTGATGGTCTATTTTATTTTCCAAACACAAAATCAGTCTATCTACACTTAAATAAAAACAAAAAATTCAGAAAATATTGTTAAATTAGGTATTTTTTCGGTATAATTACTTTAGAAAGAACTTTCGCAAAAACAAAAGGGGGGATTTTATTGAAACAAACAAAAGCAATCTTAATCGCATTATTTCTAGGTCTAGTTGTTGGACTCACTCTAAATTTAGCCGCTCCATCTATCTTTGAGCCACTAAATCAATATGTGTTCAACCCAATTGGTCAATTGTTTATTCACCTTATTAAAATGCTAGTTGTTCCTGTTGTATTCATTTCTATCGTACTTGGTGCTGCCGGCCTTGGAGATCCGAAACAACTTGGAAGAATCGGTTTAAAATCAATTTCATTCTTTCTCGTAACAACTGCGGTTGCCATCTCTATAGCGGTTACATTTGCACTTATTATAAAACCAGGAGCTGGCGGTAATTTTAAAACAGAAGGTCTTAAGTATGAAGGTGCAAAAACTGAAACATCTTTCGTCGAAACATTGCTAAATATCGTACCAGATAACCCAGCAAAAGCAATGGCTGACGGAAACATGTTACAAATCATTGCCTTTGCCGTATTGATTGGACTCGGTATAGCTATTTTAGGAAAACGAGTTCAAGGTATCCATTCATTACTTGAACAGGGCAACGAATTAATGATGTATCTTGTTAATCTCGTTATGAAATTAGCCCCAATTGGAACATTCGGTTTGCTCGCTTCATCCGTTGGTAAAATGGGTCTTGCAGGCGTCGCTGCGATGTTCAAGTATATGATTGTCGTTATGTTAGTACTCATTATTCACGGGGTCTTTGTATATGGCGGCCTATTAAAGGTATTAGCAAAAGAAAGTATCGTCCGGTTCTTTAAGCATTTCGGACCGGTAATGGCAATTGGCTTTAGCACATCTAGCTCTAATGCATCTCTTCCATTTGCAATGAAAACCGCACAAGAGAAGCTTGGAGTTCCAAAAGCAATCAGCTCATTTGTACAACCACTCGGTGCAACGATTAATATGGATGGTACCGCTATTATGCAAGGGGTAGCAACTGTATTTATCGCTCAAGTATACGGAGTTGAACTTACATTACCGCAATTAGCTATGGTCGTATTAACTGCTGTACTAGCTAGTATTGGTACTGCTGGTGTACCAGGTGTTGGACTTGTAATGCTTACAATGGTTTTAAATCAAGTAAATCTACCAGTAGAAGGTATCGCTTTAATTATTGGTATTGACCGTATTCTAGATATGTCAAGAACAGCTGTAAACATTTCTGGTGATGCAATTTGTGCAATGATTGTCGCAAAATCAGAAGAAAAATATAATACTGATCAATCGGCAGCATCTTAAATCAAAAAAGGAGTGAATATATTCACTCCTTTTTTGATTTACTTCCTTTTTTCGAACGATATTCTTTCCCTTTATTATCATTACCAGTTTCAAATTCAGTGCTAAATTCCTGATTAAACTGGCCGGACTTTGGTGATCCTTGATTACCGCTCCCTTTACTACCGTTACGATTCGTCATATTTCTCCCTCCCTTCCTTGTATTAGTAGTATGGCGCTCTATCTTTTTTCATACACATTTTATTTTTTAACATCTACTACACACGAAAGAAGACCTTCCATATATAAGGAAGATCTTCTTTTTCATCACGTAAGCGTTTTCTTGTTTATAATCACTTAAATAAGTTTTTTGGAAATCGAAATCATTACATTCATTTCATCTTCTGAAAGTGCAGAGAATCTTTCTTGTAAATATTGTTTTTTCGCATCTTCCATTTTCGCAACTAAATCTTTCCCTTGTTCTGTAATCTCTAAATACACAACTCGGCGATCCGATGTAGAACGTGAACGAGTTACAAAACCTTTATTAATTAATTTTTCTGTAACAGCTGTAATATGACTATTCGACACATTTAATTCATTTGCTACACGCGATACCATTTCTTTATTCGTACGATTTAATATTCTCAGGACGATGAATTCATTCCACGGTATGTAACCACCGAATATTTTTCCGATATCATTACGCAATGTGCGAAACATAGCAAACACATTTGTCGATAGTTCTTCCATTAATTGCTCTCGATTTTGAGACAACTTTGACAGCTCCTTTTATTTCATTTAGTTAAATAAAAACCTTATTAATAATTTTACATGAAATCTTACTTTTTGTCACCTTATTTTCCCATAATTCGTAGTTTTTTAATAGGTATTTCATGATAAAATGAAGTTAACTTCCAGAAAAAGGGGGTATTTTAATGCATGAGGAGGAGAAATTCTCAAATCTCAGCCTAAAAGATAAAACGATTATCACTAGTATTATTGCTCTTTTTCTCATTATCGTTTTTGCATTTATATTTTTTGTATATGTAGGAATCTTTCAAATTACAGGTATAGAGTATAGTTCACGTACTGCGTTACTTCTCTTTTTTTATTAATCACTTTCTTAGACAGTATTACATTTTTCATCTTCAGTTTCTTCAAAGCGCTGCTATATCCACTGACACAAAACATGCCAAATTGGATTTCTATTACTCTTTTCTCGTTCATTGAAATTACACTAGATTGGTTCGTCATTCATACTGCTGATAATTGGATAGAAAGCGTACAAATGTCCAACACAGCTGAATTATGTGTCGTACTATTCTTTTTCCTCTTAAATAAATTATTAAGTGACGAGAAAGAGTAAGAATACAAGCTTTTCTATATAAAAATTGGTACAATGAAAGCAAATCTTACTAAAGAGGTGTTAATTATGAACTTACAACAATGGGCTGATAAAGGTATGTCCTTTGATACATATGTGAATGAAATGCAAGTAAACCAATACGAGCTACTACACATTTACAATAACTTTTTAATTCCAAATGAATTACTTCCTGTATTAGAAGAACGTCAAAATGACGGCTGGCGTGTTATCGTATTAACTGCTGATTGGTGTGGCGATGCTCTTTTATGCGTACCTGTTATGAAACGAATTTCTGAAGTTGCAAATATTGATATGAGTTTATTAATTCGCGATGAAAACTTAGAATTAATGGATCAATATTTAACAAATGGAACAGCACGTGCGATTCCAATCTTTATTTTCATTGATAAAGATGGAAATGAACAAGCCGTCTTTGGACCACGCGCTCCAAAAGTACAAGAATTAGTAACTTCAATGCGCGCTACATTACCTGAAAAAGAAGATCCAACATTCGAAGAAAAACAAAAAGAAATGTATGCTAATTTCCGTGCTACATTAGCTGATGATACTTCTCTTTGGGAGCATGTAATGGAAAATATGGTGGAAAAAATAGTAAAATAAAAAAACCTGCCGAGCNNGCTCGGCAGGTTTTTTTATTACATAATGAAGAAATAGAATACCGCAGCTAAAATGAAACGATAGTAAGCGAACGGTGTTAGTTTTACACGAGATAATAATTTCAAGAATGAAACAATTGCAAGCATCGCAACAACGAATGCAGTTACAAATCCTGTTACAAATAGCGTTATATCTGCTGAGCTTAATACATCCCAGCTTTTAATTAAATCTAACCCACTTGCAGCTACCATCATCGGTACCGCTAAAATGAACGTATATTCAGCTGCCGCTGTATGCGACACGCGAGCTAATAAACCACCACTGATTGTAGAACCAGAACGAGAAAACCCTGGCCAAAGAGCTAAACATTGGAACATTCCAATTGTAAATGCCTGTTTATATGTGATTTCATCTAACGTTCTTGCTGTACTTGGTTTTGAAAACTTCTCAGCAACAATCATTAAAATACCACCGGCTACTAAGCTAATAACAACTGGTCCTGGACCAAATAAAACCTCTTTAATAGTGCTATGGAATAATACGCCAAGTACCCCGGCAGGAATCATCCCGATAATAATATGTAATAAATTTAACGATGGTCCGTCTGTTACTTTTCCTATTCCAACTAACGACCATAGACGCTTCCAGAATATAACAACAACTGCTAAAATCGATCCCAATTGGATAACAACTTCGAAAACTTTCGCTCTCTCATCTTCAAATCCAATTAAATGTCCTGTTAAAATCATATGTCCTGTTGATGATACTGGTAGAAACTCTGTTAACCCTTCAACAGCACCCATGATTAAACCAATTAACCAATCAGCCACAAGTAGTGCCTCCTTAATAACAAATAATATGTAATTTTTTCACACCTTATCATAATACCTTATCCCTTTTCAAAGTGCATCCTTTTTTTATTGGTTTCATATGTTGTAGGCGCGTATTTCTTTTCTAATCTTTGATTAAATTGTATGATAGTAAGAGTTTGTTTTTTTATACGGAAAGGGGATTTTATGAAAGAAACTACTTCATTCTCACAAAAGTTAAAGCAATTTGTATTACTATTTTTTCCGATTTTCGTAACGCAAATGTCATTATTTGCGATGAGTTTTTTTGATACAACAATGTCAGGACATGCAAGTCCAACTGATTTAGCAGGTGTTGCAATTGGAACAAGTATATGGCTTCCAGTTAGTACGGGATTAACAGGAATTTTAATGGCTACTACTCCCATTGTTGCACAGCTCGTTGGATCCAAGAAAAAAGAGGACGTTCCCCACGTTGTCATACAAGCAGTTTATTTAGCAATTTGTGCTAGCTTCGTTGTTATCCTCATCGGTTTCTTCGTCGTTTCACCTATTTTAAACGGCATGCGCTTAGAAGAACCTGTGGAACGAATTGCAGCTCAATTTTTAAGTATTATCGCAATAGGAATTATACCTTTATTCACGTACACTGTTTTACGTGGATTTATTGATGCATTAGGAAAAACTCGAACAACGATGATTATTACATTACTATCATTACCAATTAACGTAATATTAAATTACCTATTAATTTTTGGTAACTTCGGTTTCCCAAAGCTTGGTGGTGTCGGAGCAGCAATTGCTTCCACTGCAACATATTGGTGCATTTTAATTATTACAGTCATTATTATTCAGACGAAAGAGCCTTTTGCCTCTTTTAACATTTTCAAACAATTATATCGTCCTTCTCTTTCGAGTTGGACAGCATTCTTAAAGCTTGGCGTCCCTATCGGATTTGCTATCTTTTTTGAAACAAGTATTTTCGCTGCGGTAACGCTTATGATGAGTAATTTTAGTACGACAACTATTGCAGCTCACCAAGCAGCTATGAACTTTGCTTCCTTGTTATATATGACTCCGCTAAGTTTAGCAATGGCAATGACTATTGCAGTCGGATTCGAAGTCGGAGCAAAACGTTACGATAATGCAAAACAATACGGACTGATTGGAATTGGATTAGCCCTTGCCTTTGCTTTATTATATTCGATTCTTCTCTACTTCTTTGATAATCAAATTGCTTCTATTTATACGACAGATGCAAAAGTTCATCATTTAGCAAAAGAATTTCTTATCTTTGCGATTTTATTTCAAATTTCAGATGCAATTGCAACCCCTGTACAAGGAGCTCTGCGTGGTTATAAAGATGTAAATGTTGCTCTAATTATGACTTTAATTGCTTATTGGATAATAGGTCTACCACTAGGTTACATACTAGCAACGTATACAGAATGGGCCGCAAAAGGCTATTGGATCGGTCTTATTATCGGTCTAGCATTTGGCGCTGCCTTCCTACTTATCCGTCTCTTTCAAGTACAACGAAAATATGCAACACAAAACAGCCGCTAATAATAAAGCGGCTGTTTTCTTTATGCATATTTTTTCTTGTAACGTGTAATATAATGAAAAAGAAAGGTGGGTACATATGGACGACAAAGAAAAAAAGCAATCATTCGATGAAGAATTTGCCCCTGAAATTTCACCTGGATATCGGCAAGATGTACATAAGCCACCTAAATATAAAAACACTTCGTTTTTAATGGGCATTACCATTTTCGCTGCTGTATTACTCATACTTATCATTTTCGTTTATTTTTGATGAAAGGTGCCTATTATATGAAGAAACAAAATTCCAATCGTTCAAAAAGAACTGTTAAAACACAAAAAGGATATGCAGGAGATTCTGTTCATACACTTAAACAAGTCGAGCAAGGAAATTTATATATTGCTCAAAAAGAACTTGGTCAACAAAATGAAAATCTTTAAAGGCCCTTGATTCCTTGAGGGCCTTTTTATTCCGCATTAAGTAGTACACCCCCAAATGTTCTATTGAGCAATGAATTTCCTTTATTGTACGCGCTGCTTTTGTTCTAGCACCATAAATATATTATTAACCTTTACAATTTTCACTTCATAATTCAATTTCATTTTGCTTCTCTTACCATTTTCAGTACCCGCAACGTACGCTACAGCTTGATAAAGAAAACTCTCATCGGTCTCTTCACGTATCTCCTCGTTTGTAAATTTATACTCTAAATCTTGAAAACGATTTGGATAATAATTTCCCATTAATTGTTCATACCCTCTATTTAAAAATAGTTCTTCACCTTTTCGTTTCACATCTTCTTTATTAGTAAACTCAAACACTGATAGTTGCTCGGTCACAAAATGCTCTCCTACCTTTTTCATTTCATTATGAGTTAAATTTTCTATACTTTTGTTCTTTAATTCCTTATTTAACTCGTACTGATCAATCGGTTTAAAGGTAGCAAAAACCTTCTCTTTATATGACCAAAACAATACAAAAGCGATACATAGAGAAATGATTAACAATCTTTTTTTCGTAATACTCCCGCCCTTCTTCATAATGATAGCTATATTTTAACATATAGAAAGAAAATTCTGATATCATAAAGTAGAATAACTTAACTCAGAAACGAGGAACAATTATGGACTCTTACAAACATTATATAAAAGAAGCTTTGCCTAATCTTTCTATACGTTCATATAAACAAAATAAAGGAGGATGGGATAATGTAGCAGTTATAGTAAATGATGAGCTACTGTTTCGTTTCCCGCGAAAACAGGAATATGCAATGCGAATTCCGTTAGAAAAAGAACTATGCACAATTCTCACTCAATCACTACAAGAAATCAAAGTTCCACAATATCACCTAATTTATAAAAATGAATCTGATGAGGTTCCTCTTTGTAGTTACTATACTCTCATTCATGGTGAACCATTAAAAACAGAAACAATTGCCACGCTGGAGGATACAGAGCTGAAAGCAATTATTACAAAATTAGCTACTTTCCTTGCGGTACTACATAGTATTCCTTTAAACCAAGTTACAACGCTATGTTTCCCTATTAGAAAAACATGTACCTACTGGAAAGAGCTACAAACAAAATTAAACCAATATCTCACTACTAACCTTACTTCATTACAGAAACTAGCCTTAAATCGCTTATTTGAAAATTTCTTTGCATGTTTAGCTACATCCACTTTTCAAAACACAATCATTCACGCTGATTTTACACATCATCACATTTTATTTAACAAGCAGAACAAAAGCATTTCAGGTGTTATCGATTTTGGTGATGCGCAAATTGGCGATCCTGCTTTTGATTTTGCAGGACTATATTATGATTTCGGACATGAGTTTACTACATCTGTATATGAACAGTACAGTACACTTATTTCTCATCATGATCCATTACTCATTCACCGCATTACTACCTTTTATCAATACAGTCCTTTACTACATAATATTATTTATAACTTTGAGTCAGAGAATGAACTCGAATTCATTACAAGTACAGAACAGCTAAAAACGATATTACAGGGATGAGATTACATTCTCTCCCTGTATACTCTTTCCTCATACATCATTAACTTTTTATCCATTTCAACAATAACTTTATACAATTGAAATGCCTGTAAGATTTGCAGTTGAATTTCAAAAGGAGCATTTTGTTCTTTTAACCATTGAAATACTTTCGTTTCATCTTTCATTGATTATTCCTCCCTTTATCCCGCTATTTGCGGGCAGTAAGACCCCCACCTCAAAATTCAGCGGAAGCAAAGAAGTTAGGTGGGGGTCGGGCTGCCCGTTAAAGCCCGATTGGTTAAGGCTAATAATCAGTGGGTGATGAACAAAACCCCACTAATTAAAATTTCACTTTATTAAAATCTGCTACAAATATACCGTAAATGATGAAAAGCTTTTCATGTCAATAACAAAAAAGGATGCAAAGTTGCATCCTTTAATGAACTATATTTTTCTTCTGTTTCGCTTCTTTCTTTACTTCTTCCCTTTGGCATTCACTACGAAACGCACAACTTATACACTCAGAACGAAAATGACGCTCAGTATAATGCTCAGGTTGCTGTAACATTTCTTTCATTCTAGATAAATCAGCCATTCCAGTTATAATATCTTCTTGTTTCGGAATGTACTCATACTTAGTTCCTTCTATTAAATTAATAACTTCAATTTTTCCTGGAAGAACGCCGAAAGCTTTATAACTGAATACTGTCATTAGCTTCTGACAAAGAGCAAGCATTTCCTCATCCGCATCGACAACATACTTTTTAATTACAAACGACTCAGCATTCCACTCACCAACTTCAAATGTCAATGACATGTGGACACCTAACTCTTCCATATATGTTTGAAACTTCTCGTATAAAAACAATGGTGGTGTCTGACTATCATCCCTTTCAACAAACTGTAATAAGTGATCCGTTAGCTTCGCTAATACAATATAGTACTCCGTCTTCGAAGCAAACATATTAATCCTTACTTTTTTCCAATACTTTTCTATTAATATTAAAAGTACAATTTTCGTTTGTTGACCCGCAGGTAGCGTGTAATACTCGTTAATAATTTGATTCACAATCATTTGCGCTATTTGTTGCCATTCAAATGAAGAAGGTTCTCTTCTTTTTATATGACGAAAATAAAATTTATGCGGACACCGCATAAAATCATACAAATGATAATCTGTCATCGTTTTGATTGAGATTTTCTCATGCACTTGCTCTTCAGCTCCCTTCTGCCATTAAGAAAGGTGTTTTACAAATTTAGCTCCAAACTGTAAACATTTTTCTACATCTTCATCTTCTGGCGTTAATTCTACTTTTAGTCCTTCTAACACAACTGCTGCTCCGCGCTCTTGTAGCTTTTCTATTAAAATGTCAACCGCCACTCCGTATTTCGGATAAGCCGAATCACATGATCCGAATACGGCCGCTTTTTTCCCAGTTAAATCAATAGAATCCATTGCATCATAAAAATCTAAGAAATCATCAGGAAGATCACCATCTCCCCATGTGTATGCACCTAAAATAATTCCATCATACTGTTCCAATATAGAAGCTTCTGGTGAATCCATAATATCAATAACTTCAATTTCATTTTCTGTTTCACGAATTACGCCGGCAATATGGTCAGCCATTTCCTCTGTATTTCCACTCATACTTGCAAAAATCATTACTAACTTACTCAACTGAACCTCTCCCTTTACTTTGTATCTCTTTTTCTGTTTGAATGCTCTTCTTCTCATCTACATATTCAGACCGAATTACATTTCGTTGCCATTCCATATGCTGATCAACATCTTTATTTTTATCTTTTAATCCCCTCCGTAGAAGGTGAAATTTTTTTCTCATTAACATGTCGCATCCATCCTATTGATAATAATTATCAATTTCAACTATATTTAGATTAATTGACATTGATTATCAATGTCAACAACTATTTTTAAAAAAATGATTAAAATGTACAAGCTTGTCCGTTAGCTATTCATATACTATAAATGAGCATAGTTCTTTCTCAGCCCTCTCTGACGGAAAGAAATAAAAGCAACTGCGATAGAGCGCAGTTGCCTTTTTTTGTTTTTCTATGATTTTAGTAATCTTATAGTAGTCTCTAAGAATAGCTCCACTCCACAAATTAATGCTGATTCATCCACGTCAAATTTCGGATGATGATGTGGATAACAAGTATATATATTTTCATTACCTGTTCCTAATTTAATGAAACAACCGGGTGCTTTTCTTAAATATGCTGAAAAATCTTCCCCACCCATAGAAGGTTCAAGCTTAACAACACGCTCATTCCCAAACAAATGTAGTGCACTTTCTTCTACTATTTTCGTAATATATTCATCATTAATAACCGGATCATATCCATATCGATACGTATATGTATACGATCCTCCATGTGCTTCTGTAATTCCTTTCACAATTTTTTCGATTTTCCCTTCTGCTTCTATTCTTAATGTTTGATTAAAAGAACGTACAGTTCCCATTAAAGTTGCTGTACTTGGAATAATATTATCAGCCATTCCCCCATGGAACTGCGTAACTGAAACGACTCTTTGCATGAAAGCACTTGTATTTCTTGATACGATATGTTGTAAATTTGTAATAATCTGTGCTCCGATAGCAATAGGGTCAATCGTTTCTTCTGGACGTGCTGCATGTCCTCCTTTGCCTTGAATCTCAACTGTAAATACGTCTGGAGCTGCCATCATTGGCCCATACGCAATACCTATCTTTCCGCTCTCCAATCCAGACATAACATGTAAACCTATTACATAATCAACACCGTCCATAACGCCCGCCTCGACCATTTCTTGTCCACCACCAGGGTATGCTTCTTCTGCATGCTGAAAGAATAGACGAACTTCCCCTACAAACTCTTCCTTCATATTTGATAACATCTCTGCTGTACTTAATAAAATAGCTGCATGAGCATCGTGCCCACATGCATGCATCACTCCTTTATTTACAGACGTATAAGATTTCCTTGTCTCCTCTTGGATTGGTAAAGCATCTATATCAGCTCGAATCGCAATCACTTTCCCTTGCTTCACGCCTCTTTTAATTGCTAGTACACTATACTTCGTCGGTCTCGTTACTTCAAAAGAAGAAAACGAGCATAATGTATCATATATAAATTGCGAAGTTTCTTTTTCATGAAATGATAATTCCGGATACTTATGAAAATGCCTTCTCCATTTCACGATATTTTCTTCCGAAATTAGACTCTTCCACACTCTATTCATGATAATTTCCTCCTTTTCAAAAGAACTAGAAATTTTAAATTTTACTCCGTCTTAAATGATTAATAAAAGCAAATACTGCATTTTTACGTATTCTTATAGTCCACTTTTATGTATTCACACAATCCACTTTCTATTTACATATCAAACCCATTACAAATTCATGCTGAATGTAATATAATTGCTAAGTTAGGGATTTTCTTTTTTAGTATTTAGTGCTAATATCAGAAAAGAGCCTTTTGACTTATTTTTACCTAAAATGTGGGATTTTGTTTTTTTCACAATAATGTAGGACATGATACCTACAAAGAGCTATTATTTCATTAAGAGAGGGAAAGACATGGAAAGATTAAAAGAGATATGGTCTCGACCACTCACACAATGGGTTGCAAAGACGGTTTATTATCTTGCAATTTTATTTGCATTACTTTGGTTGTATGGATTCCATGATACAAACACAAGTACATTTATTTACAATGAATTCTA